>JAPLIF010000217.1 GCA_026389255.1 Cyanobacteriota bacterium | reverse complement strand
GTTACCAACGTATTCGTCGCCGGTGACCAGGCGGCAGGAACCCGGTTCGTCGCCGGTGACCCTTTCGCTGCGGCCCACCGATGTCCCGGTGACCCCGGTGCCCCGCAGGGTCTGGAGCTGGCTGACCTTGCTGGGGGAATTACCTGGAAGTTGGTTCGGCTGGCCGACGTATTGATCGCCTGAAATCTGACGGCCAGAGCCGCTCTCGTTGCCGGTAACCCGCTCGGAGCGGCCCACCATGACTCCGGAGACGGCCTGGCCACCGGCGCTCAGGCCATGGCCCACCTTGCGGGGACCAGGAGTGGACACCCCACACCAGGCACCATCCTGGTTGGCCGAGACGTATTCGGTACCGGTGACCAGCTTGCAGGTGCCCGGTTCATCGCCGGTGACCTTCTCGGAGCGACCCACCTCGTTGCCCGTGACACGATTGCCCTGGCTGGTAGCGGAGACCCGCACCTTCGCCGGCTGGGTGCCCAAAGGAGCGCTCTGGCAGAAGGTATTAAAAATCTCGGCGCCGAGATATTCAGTACCAGTAACGGTGCGGCAGGTTCCGGCTTCGTTACCCGTGGTAGCCAAAGAACGGTTGGCCTGGGTACCGGTGACGGTCTGACCCTGGCTGGTTTCGGTCAGGCCCACCTTCCAACTGGCTTCGGCCGCGGCAGCCAAGCGGGCCCCGTTGCGGTTGGGGCCGGAGGGGCGACAACCTCCGCCATTTCGGGCCGTACCAGCCGAGCCCACCTTGCTCTTGAGTTCCCGCACCTTCTGGGCCAGCTCACGGGTTGTCAGGTCGGGATTGGCCTGGCGTGCCACCGCGGCGGCAGTAGTGCTGGTGGGGGTCGTGGCCGATTTGCCCCGTTTCGAGAGGGCTTCACGACGGGCCAGGACCAGGGCCCGGCTGGGGTTGTATTGGGCCGAACGCTTGGCGGTGGCGCGCCGATCGGCAGCGGCATTAGCGGCGGAATGGCCATTACGGCCAGCCTGGCTGCGGCTGCGGGCGGCGCTGCTGCTCAACGAACGGGCTGGTTCGGCAGCTTTGGCTGCAACAGGGGCAGCCCCAGCCACAACCTTGGCTGTAGGGGGCTGCTGATGAGCCACATCACTGCGGGTGCGATCGCTGGAATTGTCGGCGCGCTTACCGCGGCGGGAAAGGGCTTCACGGCGGGCCAGCACGAGATCGCGACTGGGGTTCGGGATGGCCCGGGCGGGACTGCGGCGGGCTTCCCCTGACGGACCGGAAAGGGCTGGGGCCTGGCGTGCCCCAGCGGAACTGGCCGCCCTGGGTCTGGGGGCTGCCGCGGTTCGCGAGGCAACAACCGCTGCGGCTACCGGGACTGCAGCAGCAGGGGCAGGGGTGACAGGAGCGGCGGCGACAGGTTCGGTGCGGGTGGGACGGGCGTCGGCAGCTGATCGCACCCGTACGGGGGCCGAATTGAAGCGGCCTTCGGCTTTTTTGCCACCGTTGGTGAGCGCTTTGCGCCGCTCCAGAGCAGCTTCACGACTGGTTGTGCTGGCCATGTCCGCCCGGAAAATGAGGGAAATAACAAAATCTTGAAACAGCTTGCCTGGAAAGAGCCGGCTGAAATCCCCTAGGGAAATCAGCCGGAATAGGGCGTAGCTGCTAAACAAATCACACCAAAGTGTGATTCCTTACGAACGTCGCAATCAGCGGCCTTCGAAGACAACGAAGCAGGAACCCTGGCTTTGGGTATAGGCGTCGTAGCCCACCAGACGAACGTGGTGGTCAGGGTAGGCGCGATGGCAAGCCTCAAGCTCACTGACAATCACCCCAAGATCCTTCTCTCCGAAGAAAGGAAGCTTCCAATAGGACCAGTAGGTGGCCATGGAGCGACTGGGGTGAACGTGCTCGATCAGGGGGCTCCAACCCTGGGCGATGATGTAAGCGATTTGATCGTAGATCTCGTCCTGGGTGAACGGCGGTAAGAAGCCGAAGGTCTCCAGGGTGGCGACTGTTTGATAGTCACCCACGGTGCTCATGAAGGGCATGGGGTTCCTTGGTGAAGGGATGGGGTCGACGCGGAAGCGCTAAATCCTTGAAAGTGTTGGTGACGGATCCAGGATCCGATCACCTCACGAATGATTCCGGTGCAGTGCTAGGGGAATAACCATGGCGCTGCACCGGGTCCTGGGGACTAAACGTCGAGTTTGTCGACAGTGTCGAACTCGAACTTGATTTCCTTCCAGGTTTCCAGGGCAATCGCCAGCTCGGGGCTGTGCTTGGCGGCCTCGGTGAGGATGTCGCGCCCTTCCTTCTCGATCTCACGTCCGGCGTTGCGGGCCTTGACGCAGGCTTCGAGGGCCACCCGGTTGGCGGCGGCACCAGCGGCCGAACCCCAGGGGTGGCCATGGGTACCACCACCGAATTGCAGCACGGAATCATCGCCAAAGATGGCGACAAGGGCCGGCATGTGCCAAACGTGGATACCACCGGAGGCAACGGCGAAGACGCCGCCCATGGAACCCCAGTCCTGATCGAAGAAGTTACCGCGGGTGCGGTCTTCGGGCACGAAGGATTCGCGCAGCTGGTCGATATAACCGAGGGTGGTTTGACGATCGCCCTCGAGTTTTCCGACCACGGTGCCGGTGTGCAGCTGGTCACCACCGGAGAGGCGCAGGCACTTGGCCAGCACCCGGAAGTGGATGCCGTGCTTGGGATGGCGGTCGATTACCGCGTGCATGGCGCGGTGAATGTGGAGCAGCATGCCGTTTTTACGGCACCACTTCGCCAGTCCGGTATTGGCCGTAAAGCCACCGGTGATGTAGTCGTGCATGATGATGGGCTGGCCCAGTTCCTTAGCGAACTCGGCGCGCTCATACATTTCTTCGGGAGTGGCGGCGGTGCAGTTGAGGTAGTGCCCCTTCTTCTCGCCGGTTTCTTCCTGGGCTAGCTGCACGGCTTCAGCGACGAACTCGAAACGGTTCTGCCAGCGCTGGAAAGGCTGGGAGTTGATGTTCTCGTCGTCCTTGGTGAAGTCCAAACCGCCCCGCAGGCATTCGTACACCACCCGGCCATAGTTCTTGCCGGAAAGACCAAGCTTGGGCTTGATGGTGCAGCCCAACAGGGGACGGCCGTACTTGTTCATGCGATCCCGTTCAACGACGATGCCGTTCGGGGGACCCATGCAGGTCTTGATGAAGGCCATCGGGAAGCGGATGTCTTCCAGGCGCAGGTGGCGCAGGGCCTTGAAGCCGAACACATTGCCCACCAAAGAGGTGAGAACGTTGGTGATCGAACCTTCTTCGAACAGGTCGAGGGGATAGGCGATGAAGGCATAGAAGGCTTCCTTGTCACCAGGGACGTCTTCAATGCGATAGCAACGGCCTTTGTAGAAGTCGAGGTCGGTCAGAAGTTCAGACCAAACTGTCGACCAGGTGCCGGTAGAAGATTCGGCAGCCACGGCGGCGGCCACTTCTTCACGGGGAACACCTTCCTGGCCGGTGCATTTGAAGCAGGCCAGCAGGTCGGTGTCGAGGGGGACGTAGTCGGGAGTCCAATACGTGTCGCGGTACTCCTTGACGCCTGCGTCGTACTTCTTGCTCATGGGTGTCTCCGGTTGGTTCGTGGGGGTGGAAAGGATGGTCAGCGCCTCAAGCGCCTATCCACTCAGTCCTTGGAACCGAGGCCGAAGCTGCTGTTCAGAGCAGGCTCAACTTCACGGTGGGGGCGGGCGATGATGTGGGCAGCCACCAGGCCGTCACCAACGCGCTCACAGGCATCGGCACCGGCGCGGACGGCGGCGTTCACCGCACCGGTTTCGCCACGGACCAAAACGGTGACGTAGCCACCACCGACAAATTCACGACCAATTAAGCGCACTTCTGCGGCCTTGGTCATGGCATCTGCGGCTTCAATGGCCGGGACCAGACCTCGGGTTTCAATCATGCCGAGGGCAATGCCCATGGTTTCGTTTGCCATTACCTGCTCCTGGAGGATGGGGTGGAATGTTCGTGAGCAACCCTGCTCCGCCACATCGCCCCGCGTCAAGCCATTTCGGCAGGACTGGCCATCACGGTTACGGGGACTTCCAATAAGCTGGGCTTATGAAATACCCATAGATGGGAAAGGAATGCTTGCGCCCAAAGGGTTTCCGAGGGCACATCATTCAAAAACGCTCGGCACTCGAAATGAAGCCGACGCCACCGAAACGCCGCAAAATCGGCTGAACCAGCTGGCGCAGGGTCTCCAACTGGGTGACCTCACAAAAAACAACAATGTGGGCATTGGCCCCCAGCCCGCTGAAATCCATGGCCTCAGAGATCTCGCCCCCCTCACCCGATCCAGTGACGTGACGCATGACGGACCAACCAGGGGCGCCGGCCTCGCGGAGAGCTTTGCAGACCCGATCCACCTCGCGTTCACTGACAAAAAAGTCAATTCGTTGCATTTTTATAGGGGAAAAGAATGAAAGAAATTAATTTCAGTGGGCAGGAATGAAGCGCTGGCGCAAAGAACCATAAACAGCAGGGCGTCCCCCTGGGGTAACCCCAGGAGGCGAGAGATTCCCAATCCCAGCATGGCGTTGACGAGGGGCGCCAAAATGGCGAAACCGATTAGGAAAGAACCGGCCTTGCGTAGATCCTGAAGGCGCTGGGCCGCGACAAGGCCCATATCAAGGAGAAAGAAGCACAGTGCTCCATAGAAAAGTTTTTCAGTGAATGGGGCCATTTTTTCGACGCCCGCGGTGCTGAAAGCGCCGACAAGGCAACCGATAATGAGACTGCCAATCAACAAAAAGACGGATCCATTGAGGAAGGCTTCCTGCAATATCTCGCGCCAACGCAGCGTTCCGGCATCGCCTCCTTTGTCGGAATAAAGCTTAGCTAAGATGATACCCACAACAATTGCGGGGGACTCCATTAGTGCCAGAGCAGCCACCATGAAACCATCAAAATCAAGATGCAACACGTTCAAAAAACTTTCAGCCGTGATAAATGTCACGGCACTGATTGAGCCATAGGAGGCGGCCACCGCGGCCGCATTAGCCGAATCAAGTTTGAGGCGTAAGACAAAGAAACAGAGCAAAGGCACCGCTAATGCCATGAAAATTGCGGCACCAATCGTCAGCAGCACCGCCGAACCAAGGCCGCTGTGGGCGAGCTCGATGCCCCCTTTAAAGCCAATCGCTAACAACAAATAGAGCGAGAAAAGCTTGGGCAGGGGCGAGGGAATCTCCAAATCGGACTTGAAAAGAACGGCTAGCACCCCCAGGAAGAAGAACAAAACCGGCGGTGATAGCAGGTTCTGAAGCACAAGGCTTGACTGCATCCCGTTGACCTCCTCGCTTTTGAAACTGCGAGCAAGCTATAGGCCATGGCCCATCCCCAGGTCAGGAGGCGCTCAAAGTTGACGGAAGCGGCGACCAACTGTGACGAATTTCGAGAATGGATGTTTGCCAGCACCGCTTGTCCCCACGCCCCATGCCCGTGCTGGTGGTTGCCAGCGGCAATCACCACAAGGTTGCTGAGATCGCTGCCATGTTGGCGGTGGTCAACCTGGAGGTGCGCCAGCAACCCGACGGATTGGAGATCGAGGAGACGGGCACCACCTACGCCGCCAACGCGCGCCTGAAGGCCGAAACGGTGGCCCGCCTCACCGGCCAATGGGCCCTGGGGGATGACTCTGGCCTGGAGGTGGATGAACTGGGCGGAGCCCCCGGTCTGTATTCAGCCCGCTACGCCCCCACGGATGCCCAGCGCATCGCCCGCCTGCTAGGCGAACTGGGGGATTGCCCCTATCGCGGTGGCCGGTTCATCAGTGCCATGGCCCTCGCCGATCCCCAGGGCCAAACGCGTCTAGAGGGTTGTGGCATCTGCCATGGAACGATTCTGAGCCAACCCAGGGGCCAGGGGGGCGGCTACGACCCGATCTTCTGGGTGCGGGAAGCGGGCTGCACCTACGCCGAGATGACCCCCCATCTCAAGGCCCGCCTGGGGAGCCGGGGTAAAGCCGCCCGCGAGATGGCGCCGGGGTTAAGACATTGGCTCGGTTTGGATTGAGAACAGCGCTTGTCGGTCCCTGTCCTTGTGGCAAGGGCCAACCAAAGCGCAGCATGGGGCCAGACCCACCGCCCCTGTCCCCATGGCCTCGACCCCAGTTGCCGTCAGCCGGGCTGCCATCGCCCTAGGCAGCAATATCGGCAACTCGGCCTCGATCTTGAAGGACGCCCTCAAGGCCCTCGATCAGCACCCCCAGGTCAGCCTGGTCCGCCATTCCAGCTGGTATCGCACCGTGCCGGTCGGGCCTGTCCAGGATGATTTTCTCAACGGCTGTGCCCTGCTGGAGACCGATCTGACGGCGGCTGCCTTGCTGGAGTTGCTGCTAAGCACGGAACAGGATTTCGGCCGCATCCGCCTGGAGCACTGGGGGCCCCGCAGTCTCGATCTGGATCTGATTCTGTACGGAAACCAGGTGATTGCCACCGAACGGCTGCAGGTACCCCACCCGCGCTTGGCGGAGCGGTCCTTTGTGCTGACGCCCCTGGCGGAAATCGCTCCCGAATGGATTGAACCCACCAGCGGTAAGACGATCAGCGAGCTGGCCAGCCAACTGGGTGAGGGGGGAATTCTGGAGCGACTTGCTTAGACTTTAATGATCAAAACTAAGCCAGGTGGTTATGAACAATAACCAGCCACAATGTCACGTTCGATACAATCACTCACCAGCCGTTCAGTAAAATGATTAAGGGGATAAGTGAGGGCCTGTTGCGGTGGAACCCAGGCCCACTCAACAATTTCCTCATTGGGAACCACCAGGCTGCTGGCGGAAAAAGCATAATAATTAACCAGGACAAAATGGGCTGGAACATGGAACTGGACATCCAGAATCGCCTCCTGGAGCAGGGCGAAACGCACCTGCTCCAGATCCAGGGCCACCTCCTCACGAAACTCCCTGAGCAGGGCCTCCTCCAGGCTTTCACCCCAATCGAGCTTGCCACCGGGAACGCCCCAGGTGCCGCGCCATTTGGTCGTGCGCACGATCAGCACCTCGGCCCTTGGATTCACCACCAAG
>JAPLIF010000223.1 GCA_026389255.1 Cyanobacteriota bacterium | reverse complement strand
ACCGGAAAATTCCGAGGTGCAGCTTTGTTCGAGAAATTCAACAAAAACGCGGCGGGTCTCGGGATCAAGTTTGTCAGCGGCACCAATGAATTCGTCGTTGCGGACGAAGTGGTGGCGGTTGTAGTCCTTGCGGAATTCTTCGCAGATCGCTTCCAGTTCGGCCTGGTTGGGCTGCAGATCCATCGCCGCCATGGCGTCGAAATCGGTTGTATAAAACCGTGGCGTCAGAATCGTGTCCTTGGCCGGATCCTTGATGTCGGGACCTTGGAGGGTGCCAACCGGCTGGCCGGAGACGGTGCTGGTAGGGGCGGGGGCTCCGGTAACTGTGGCGGCGGGAGGCACCATCGCGGGGGTCGGTTCAAGCTTGGCAGCCAATCTAGGCGGGCCAGGGCCGCTCCGGCGCCCATGTGAAGCGGTGCCCGGCCATCAGTTGGGGCCGAGCCACTTCTGACCATTGAGCCGTTGCACCAGCCGGGAGACGATCAGGGCCAGGGTCATTTTTTTTTCGTCGCTCAGGAACGGCTCCAGCAAACTCGGCACGCTGCCCCCTTCTGCCAGGGCAATCGTTTTGATGGCGCCCAGATCCGGGGTGGCAAAGCAAAGCCAGAACCGCCTTTCCCCCGGCAGATCACCCCGGACCAGCCAGCAGTTGCCGCCCACCACCGGCATGGGTCCCTCTTCAAACACGAGGGTTGGGGCGGGACCGCCATAGGCCTGGCATTCCTTGGCTAGAGCCGGCAGCAGCAGTTGGGGGACAAACTCGTTGAAGGGCTTGTCTTCCGGGGCAGGGGGTTTGGCCTTGGCGGCCGGAGCGGCTGCTGGTGTCTTGGCCGCAGGCGCTGCTGGGGCCGCAGGCGCGGAGTTCGGGCTGTCGGGCGAGGCGGGGGTCGAGGGTTCAGCCACGGAAAGAACTCGGCGAATCAGCGTGGCTTAACTCTAGGCAGGGCCCCGCAGGGGTCCATGCCTACCAGTCTTCCTGCACGGGGGAGTCCCAGTCGTCCGCCTCGACCACCGACTGGGGATCGGCCCCTGGCGAGCGGGTCCAGGGACCGGCGACCTCGGCCGGGGCGGAATGGGGTCGGGCCCCATCAGCGCGGCGAATCACCCGGAAGGGCACCGTCATGGTGGGTAGGGGGTCGCCAGGGGCTGGGTTGGGAGCGGCGCTGGCGACGGACTCCCTGGGGCGGGAGCCCCTGCCGTCGATCTCGGCCCCATCCGGGTCCCGTCTAGGAGCGGTCCGCCCTGGGCCAGGGGAGGGGCGGCGATGGCCCCCGGCCTCCGGCGATGTTGTTTGCCACTCCGGCGCGCCGCGCTCCAGGCGCACCCGTCGGCGCAGGGCTGCAGGCGGCTGGCGCAGGGCCAGGGAGGCGCCGGCACCACTGAGAACAGCCCCTCCCAGTGCGGCACCGGTGATCCAGCCCCCCAGGGGAAGGGCGGGACTGCTCCAGGTGAGCAGGCGCAGGCTCAGCACGGGCGTTGGGTTGAGGGCACCCAAAATGGCGGCCGCCAGCAGGGGCGACAGCAGGGGCAACAACAGCAGACGACGCAGCAAGGGCGGCAGGGTTCAGGGGTCAGGGGAGGACTGGCGGGGGTCCTGGGCGACAAGGGGCAGGGGCCCCTGCCAGCGGCGCAGGGCTCCCAGGTCCATGCCCAGCCCATCAAAAACGCGGATGACCAGGAAGTCCACCATTTCCGCCAAGGTGGTGGGCTGGTGATACCAGGCCGGCACCGGCGGGGCGATCCGGGCCCCCGCTTCGGCCAGGGCGGTGAGATTGCGCAGATGCACCAGGTTCCAGGGCAATTCCCGCGGTGCGATCACCAGCGGCCGCCCCTCCTTGAGGTGCACATCGGCGGCCCGTTCGATCAGGTCCAGGGCCACCCCACTGGCAATCCTTCCCACGGTGCCCATGCTCGCCGGCAGGATCACCATTCCCCGGGTGCGATAGCTGCCGCTGGCGATCGCCGCCGCCTGATCATTCCAGCGGTGGCAGCGCAGCTGGCCGGCGGTTTCGCCGGTGCGTTGGCGCCAGAACGCTTCCTGGGCCTCCGGTTCGGATGGCACCCGCACGCCCATCTCGGCTTGCCACACGGCGATGGCACCCCGGCTGGTGACCATCTCGACCGTCTCGCCGGCCTGGAGCAAAAGGGCCAGGGCCCTTTCGGCCAGGGGCTGGGCCGAGGCCCCGGAAACGGCCAGGACGACAGGAAGGGCCGAAGTCATCAATGCTGTCTCAGGATTCGGCCAGGGCCAGTTGACCCTGCTCGAGGGCTTCAGGGGTGAGGGGAAGCAGGGAAGGGTCGTCAGCGCCTTCGGGCGGGCTGGCAGGGGTGGGATCCGCTATGACCAGATCGATCTGGTTGCGCAGGGCGTCGACCTGCTGGATTTCCACCTCCACCATGTCGCCAAGCAAGTAGGTGCGGCGGGAGCGGCGGCCCACCAACTGGTTCTGGCGCGAACGGTATTCGTACCAGTCATCCTTCAGGGAACTGACATGCACCAGACCTTCCACCTGGGAAGGGGGCACCTCCACAAAGAAGCCGTAACTCTGGACGCCGCTGATGCGACCCGGCAGGGTCTGACCCACCAGCGGTTCGGCGGCGCGGGCCTGGGCCATGGACACCACGTCGTCCTGAAACTCCTGAACGAACCGACAACGGCCGTTGAGACGGTTGGCTAGCCCATGGCTAAGACTGTCCTGGAATGGGGTCAGCTGGGATGGGGTGAGCAGGGCCCAATCGATGGCGCCATGGCAGGAGTCCGCCGCCACTTCGACACCAATTTTGTGGCGCACGGTGGGACGGTCCTTGCCGTCCACCAGCAGGGTCACCAGCAGGTGTTGGTTGAAAACATCCCCGTAATGCAGGCTGGCGCAGCTCCAGGGCGCGAAGGCCTCGGCCTCACCCGCCAGGGTATTTTCCCCGGGCTCCGCCCCATAGCGAAGCGGCTGCAGGGCCTCCCGCAGCTGTTGTTGCAAGGCCCGGCTGCGATCACTGGCTTCGATCAGCGGCAGCAGGTCGGCCGCCTTGGCATGGCCCTCGGCGCCCAGTTCCAGCGGGATGTCGAGCGCCACCGCCATGCGGGCCACCTCATTGAGTTGCCCCTGGTCCGGGGCGTCATTGAGGGCAAAGAGAGCCGGTAACTGCAGGGCCGCCAGGTGCCGGCCAAGGGCACGGTGGGCCAGCAGCACCGTTTCGCGCAACAGGCTGATCGGATGGTCCGCGGCCAGGGCCACCAACCATCCCTCGGGGGGGGCATCGGGGGGAGGCACCTGCAGATCGGCCAGGCTGGGCAAGGGCGGCACCGGCAGGTCCAGATCAATCGCACCGCTGGCCTGGCGGACCTGACGCACCAGGGTCGTGAGAGCCACCAGCTGCTCCACCATCGGTAGATGGTCCTTCAGGGGCTTGAGGGCTGCGGGAACAGTCCGGGCCTTGGGTTTGCGCTCCGCCAGGGCGGCCATGGCCTCCACGGTGAGCGCGGCATCGGGCTTGATCTGGCTGAGACAGAAGCGGTAATGCTCCAGGGCGCCGTTGGCATCAAGGTCGAGGGCCACCGAAACCGCAGCTTGGGGGGTGCCCACCTCAAAGGCCGCGGCTTTGGCCAGGGCCGGGCTGAGGAGGGGGACCCAATGGCGGCCCGCCGAGAGGGTTTCGGCCTGCTGACGCAACCAGGTATCGAGGGGGCCGCCGACAGCGAAGCGTTCGGCCACGGCCGGCGCGTGCAGCCAGAGTCGCCAGCCACCTTCCCGCTCTTCGAGGGAAAGGGCCGGCAGAATCGGGGCATTGGGCCCGGACCAACCCCGGGGCAGCAGGGTGGGCAGCCCGGTCAGATCGTCACGGCCCTTCTCCACCGGGGTGCGCAGGGTGGCGCGGGGGGCCGCAGGCAGGGACTGGAGATGGTGCCGGGCCAGCAGCAGATCGATATCGGCGGCATCACCGCCCCGCACCGGCAAGCTGCGGGCCACATGCCCCTGGGGGGCGAACTGGCCAACGGGAAAACGGTCGATCTTGACTTCGACCACCTGCTCCTGGCGATGGGCCAGGTATTGACCATCTTCGGGGATAAGTTCGACGGTGGTGAGGAGGCGGTCGTCGAGGGGAACGGCGAACAGGCGTCCGTCCTGTTCTTCGACCTGGGCGAGCAAGCTGGAGGCATGGCGCTCAAGGATGCAGACCACCCCGCCTTCGGGGGAGCGGCGGCGGGCGCCTTCCCGGGTGATCCGCACCAACACCCGATCACCATTCCAGGCGTGGTTGAGCTGGTGATCACGGATATAGACATCTTCTTCGCCGTCTTCCCGCAGGGCGAAGCAAAAGCCCTTGGTGGAACAACGCAAGCGTGCCGCGACCAGCTCGGGGGGCTCCAGGCGACGCCAGCCCTCGGGCGCGGACTCCACCAGAGCCAGCCGGTTGAGGGCTGCCAGGGCGATGTCTAGTTGCTCCCGCTCGAGGTCGGTGCTCAGGGAGAGGGCCTTGTGGAATTTGACCAGCGACAGCCATTCCGTCGAGGAGAGTTGGTCAAGCAGGTCAGCGACCGTGAACTTCATCGCAGTTCTGTCGTGGGAATCGGGATCGGACGGGCGCATCGGGCCCGAACGGGGGAACAAATCAGCAGCGCCGAGGGAATCCTTGCTCCAGGTGCGGAGGGAGGGAGCGCTGGAGGATTGACGTCGCCGTGGAGGTGGTCGGGGACGGGGATCGCTCGCAAAAGGCCCCTGCCTGGGGCGGGGGCTATTCGCTTGAAAGCGTTGTAAGGCAGTTTAGGGACTGGGGGTATCGGACCCGCTCGCGACGGCCTCGGTCGGCGGGTCCTGGGCCCGGTTGGAGCGCAGGATCAGACGGGCCCCCAGGATCAGGAAGCCCACTGAGGCCGCTAATTGCAGGGCCTCCGGGGCAATGATGCTGGACAGCGACCCCCCCGCGGCGGCGCCCAGAAGACTCGCCAGAACCAGGGCAAAGGCGCTGCCGGCGAAGACGGCACCGGGTCGGTTTGAGGTGCCGCTGAGGCTGACGATCGCCAGCTGGGTTTTATCGCCCAGTTCCGCCAGGAACACGGTGACGAAGGTGGAGGCGAGCAGGGCAAGCATGGGCGGGTTTCAACGGATTAGGGACGTGTCATCCCAGGACTGGCCCCGTCTGCAGGTGAACTGCCGCCAGGTGCAGCACCGCCTGGCGGCCCAGCCAGAGGCCCAAGACCACCATGATCACCCCGGCGGCCCGCTCCAGTTGTTCGGGCGCCATCAACCGCGAAAGCCAGCGGCCCAGCAGAACCCCCACCAGGCTGGAGCAGATCAGGGCCAGGGAGGCCCCGACAAACACCACGGCGGGACGGCCGGACTGGGCGGACAGGAGCAGGGCGGCCAGCTGGGTCTTGTCACCCAGTTCCGCCAGAAAAACCGTGGTGGCCGTGGTCAGGAACACCTGCAGCCAGGCCTGGGAGGAGGGGGGGGCCGTGGTGCTGGCCGCGCCGGAGCCGGGGTCATGGACGGCAAGGCCGTCTGGGGATACCCCTGCTTGGCTTGGCTCTCCTAGGGGATCCCCGGAGGACAAGGGCCCGTGGCTGGGGAGCTCAGGGGTGCTCATGGTTGACGACGGATGGCGCGCAAAAAGCGCCTCATCACCCTGCCACGGCCCCCTGCCTCGCTGCGGATCTGCTGGAGGCAACAGGCAATGGCGAAGGTGTCGAAGTCCTCACCCTCCTGGCCGAAGAGGGCCAGCAACCGTTGCACCCGGCAGAAGTCCGGTCGATCGGAGTAGATGCGACAACGGCGGTTGCCGGTGTCGAAATGGCGGCACCAGCCATCGGCACCGACCAAATCCAAGTAGGTGGCCCTTTGCTGGGCATCAAGGGCCGCCAAGGCTTCAGCCCGCCGTTCCGGATCGAGGCGACAACAGGCACCGCAACCACTGATGCATTGCCAGGTGGGGGAGCCCTTGCTCATGGTTGACCCCGACCCAGGGCCCCAACCAAACCCAGGGCGCCCCCACAGGCTTGTAACAGCGCTTCACAGCCTGCGGTCCCAACGGCGAGTCGGGATGGGTTGACCATTAATGTGAATGTGGTTTTTCGATGGCCGTCGCGCAGGTGCCCATGTCGATCGATTTTCATCTCATCTCCAACTTTGCGGCCCTTGCCATGATCACCCTGGCCGGCCCGGCGGTGATCTTCATCCTCTTCTACCGCCGCGGCGCCCTCTGATCGTTGCTTCGGTGACGTCCGCCAACCCTTGAAGGCAAGGTTTTGTTGCCATCCTTTGCTTTTCGGAAAAGGCCTCAGTCTGAAAGTCCGAGGGCAATGGCCGCATCCTTGAATAGGGACTGCAGGTAAGGGTGGGACGCTCTGATGTCTTGTTCTGTCCCATCCCCATGGGCGGCTTCGATCGATTCTGGGTGGCGCCCATGAATTTGCTCGCCGGCGTCATTGCGGATCACAACCCCATCCCCCTCCTTCTGGCACAGGTAGGTGCGATGGCGCCGCATCAGCACGACCGTGTCGCCGCTGCTGGGCCTGAGGCCCACCACTTCGAGTTGAAGCCGTTCCTCCCCCTGCCAGCGGTCCATCCGCAGCCGAAAGGCCACATCCACAGCCCCCTCCGGTAGCCCCGCGCCCTGCCAGCGCCAGGCCATGGCCCTGACCCGATGGGATCCCTGGGAGAGTTGCAGCTCCAGATGGCCGCCCCGCAACAGCCGGCAGCTGCGAATCTGGCAATGGCGGCTCCAGAAAACAGGGGCCCCATGGCCGATGCCGAAGGGTTCCAGCCGTTTTAATTGCATCAGGAAATCCCGGTCGATGCGTGAAAGGGCCAAGAGGGCTTCCGGCTCCACCTTGCGGCCGCTGCCCTGCTCCCCCAGCCACTCCTGGGCCAGGGCCTCCAGCCTCTCCTTCAGCTCCCGCACTTTGGCAGCCTGCACCGTGAAGCCGCCGGCAGCGGGGTGACCACCAAAACGTTCCAGCAAATCGGCGCAGGCGCTGAGGGCCCCGTCAACGCGAAAGCCCCGGGGGGCCCGCACCGATGCCCGCAGTTGGCCGCCCCCCTCCCCCGCCAGCAAGGCCACCGGCCGGCCGCAGCGTTCCACCAACCGGGCGGCCACGATGCCGATGACACCGTGATGCCAGTGGGCCTGGGCCAACAGCAAAAACCCTGGCCACTGGGGTCCGTCCGCCTCCAGCAGGGCCAGGGCTTCGGCCTCGATGGCATCGCAAAGCTCACGCCGTTGACGATTGAGGGCTTCGCAGCGCATGGCGAGTTCCATGGCGCGATCCGGGTCGTCGGTGGTCAGCAGATCAACCACCAGCAGGGGATCCCCCAGACGGCCCACCGCATTGATGCGGGGGGCCAGCTGGAAGGCCACCGCCTCGGCGTCAAGGGGCCGGTCGCTCAGTCCCGCCAACTGCTGCAACGCCTTCAGGCCGGGCAGGGGCGAGGCGGCCAACCGGGGCAGTCCATCGAGCAGCCAACGGCGGTTGACCCCGGTCAGGGGGGCCATGTCGGCGATGGTGCCGATGCAAAACAGATTCAGGGAGATGGCCTGGCCGTCCCGGCGCCCCAGCCGCTGGGAGAGGGCCATGGCCAGCACGTGGGCCAGACCTACGCCCGCCAACCCCCGGTACGGGGAGTCTGCGGGGGTCAGGGCCGGATGGAGCAGGGCCAGATGGGGAGGTAACTGGGGCGGCAGGCTGTGGTGATCCGTCAGGATCACGTCCAGGGCCAACTCGGCGGCGCGATCCAGGGCCGCCAGGGCGCTGACGCCGTTATCCACCGTAATCAGCAGGCCGATGCCCTCCGCCGCCAGGCGCTCGACCATGGCCACATTGAGGCCGTAGCCCTCCTCCATGCGACTGGGAATCGCCGGTTTGGGTCGGGCCCCCAGGCGGGAGAGGACCCCACTGAGCAGGGCGGTGCTGGTCATGCCATCGGCGTCGTAATCGCCGCAGATCGCCACCGCTTCCCCCTGGCGACAGGCGGTCTCCAGTCGGATCAACGCCCGACTGAGATCGGCGAAATGGAGCAGGGGATCAGGGGCCGGCGCCGGATCCAGCAGGTCCGCCAGCGCTTCGGGAGCCACCACGCCCCGGCGCAGCAGGACCGCCAGAAGCTCTGGAGGCAGGTTGCCCATGGTCCCGGGGTCGAGGGAGCGGGCTGGCAAGGCCACGGGCAGCACCCAGCGTTGCTCGTCGAAGGCGGGGGGCAACGGTGACGGACTCGGTCCTGCATTTTGGGACCTGATGGGGCCCAGGTGCCCCCTAACCTGCCTCTGTTAGTGCAGGGGGAGTGGCATGGGCCAGCGGCTGCAAGCCCTGCTCTGGGATGTCGATGGCACCTTGGCCGAAACCGAATTTGAGGGCCACCGCCTTGGCTTCAACCTGGCCTTCCAGGAGATCGGCCTGCCATGGCACTGGGATCGGGCCACCTATCGCCGTTTGCTGGCGGTGAGTGGCGGCCGCGAACGGCTGGCGGCCTATCGGCACCAGCAAGGGGAGGCACCATGGCCCCAGGAACGGCTGGAGACCCTCATGGCGGCCAAGCAACGGCACTACGTGAGCTGGGTGGCGGAGGGCAACTTGGCCTTAAGGGCGGGGGTCGCCCCCTTGATCGCTGAGGCCCAAGCCGCCGGGATCACCCAGGCCATCGTCACCACCAGCTCCCGTTCGGCGGTGGCTGCCCTCTTGGCGAGACTGGGCCCCAGCCTCTCAGGAGCCTTTGACTTCTGGGTGTGTGGCGAAGATGTGACGCGCAAGAAACCCGATCCCCAGGGCTACCAGCTCGCCCTCGACCAGCTCGATCAATCCCCCAGGGCCGTGGTTGTGCTGGAAGACTCCCTTGCCGGCCTGGCGGCGGCCACGGCGGCCGGGCTGGCCTGCCTGGTCACCCTCAGTGACCTATCCCGTCAGGAGCCGGGCGCCGATTTTCTGGCGGCCGCGGCGGTGGTGGAGACCCTGGAGCCTGCCCATGGGACCGTCAAGGTGCGACAAGGTCCCGCTTGCGATCAATCCCGCGTGACCCTTGACTATCTCAACCAGCTCTTGGACCGTCGATGACCGGGAAGCTGCGACAACGCACCCGACTGGAGCTGGCCCAACGACGGCTGGGAGGGGTCGTGCTCACCCAGGTCCGGCGCAATTGGCGCAGTGGCAGCCTGGCCCTGCTCGGCCTGCTGGTGGGCTATTTCCTCAGTCAGAACCTGATGGCCGTTTTAATCATGCGGGTTCCTGGCGGCAGGCCCGTGGTGGTGCTGGCCCTCGTGCTGATCGTCGAGGCGATCGTGCGCTTGCGTTCCCAGATGGTCCAAAACGAACCTTCCCTGGCCTGGGTCATTGCGGACAACCTTAGACTGGGTGCGATTTATGCGGTGGTGCTTGAGGCCTTCAAGCTGGGAACCTGACGGGCGCTGAGGGGCCGATCACTCTTCTTCGGCTTCTTCAGCTATCGGATACACAAAGCCTTGGGCCCGGCCGCTCAGCACAGACTTGCCGAGGGATAGGGCCTTGGCAGCGGCTTCACCGGCCTTGGCTTTCCAATGGGCGTGACGCTGATTGCGCTTGCCTTTGGAGGTTTTCTTCTTAGGAACGGCCATCTGACTGCTTTGCTGCCAAACAAAGATCTTCCGATGCGACCCCTCCTTTCGTCAAATCGCTACGATCAGATCCAGTGGTCATCTCCAGTGAGCAGCAGCCCACCGCCCGTGCGTCCCGCCAGCGAACCTCCCGCCGCCCCGCCGCTCGCCGCCCTTGACTCCGCGGTCCCGGCCATGGCCCCTGGGCGGACCGAGAAGGCTGGGACAAAGACAGGGGCAGGACCCTTCAGCCTGAACGACGACAACGGCTCGAAACCATCCTTTAGCCAGCTGTTGAAGGATCTCAAGGCGGGCAAGGTCAGGGAGCTGGAGCTGATGCCCCGGCAACGGGTGGCCACCGTTTATTTCCAGAACGGGCGCTCGGCCGATGTGCCCGTTTTCAGCGACAACCAACTGCTGCTACAGACGGCCCAGAATGCGGGCGTCCCCCTCACCGTGCGCGATGAGGTGCGCGATGACGCCGTCGCCGGGCTGGTCAGCAATCTGCTGGTCGCGGCCCTGCTGTTGACTGGCATGGCCCTGCTAATCCGGCGTTCGGCCCAGGTGGCCAACCGCCATCTCGGCTTTGGCCGCAGCCAGCCCCGCCTTCAGGCCGAAGGGGGCGTGACGGTGCGCTTTGAGGACGTGGCCGGCATTGCCGAAGCCAAGGAAGAGCTCCAGGAGGTGGTCACCTTCCTGAAAACTCCCGAACGTTTCACATCGGTCGGGGCCAAGATCCCCAAAGGCGTGTTGCTAATCGGCCCGCCAGGAACGGGCAAAACCTTGCTGGCCCGAGCCATTGCCGGAGAAGCGGGAGTGCCGTTCTTCTCAATGGCGGCTTCAGAATTTGTCGAGATGTTCGTAGGCGTCGGGGCCAGTCGGGTTCGGGACCTGTTCCGCCAGGCCAAGGCCAAAGCCCCCTGCATCATTTTCATCGATGAGATTGATGCCGTCGGTCGCCAGCGGGGCGCCGGCATTGGCGGGGGCAACGACGAGCGCGAACAGACCCTCAACCAACTCCTGACCGAGATGGATGGCTTTGAGGAGAATTCCGGGGTCATCCTGCTGGCGGCCACCAACCGTCCTGATGTTCTTGATTCGGCCTTGATGCGACCCGGCCGCTTCGACCGCCGCATCACCGTCGACCTGCCCGATCGCCGCGGTCGTGAGCAGATCCTCGGGGTTCACGCCCGCACCCGCCCCCTGGCCGAGGACGTCTCCCTCTCGGACTGGGCGATCCGCACCCCTGGGTTTTCCGGCGCCGACCTGGCCAACCTGCTCAATGAGGCGGCGATCCTGACGGCTCGGCGCCATCTCACCCAGGTCGACAACCTGGCCATCGGAGATGCCCTGGAACGGATCACCATGGGACTGACGGCCGCCCCCTTGCAGGACAGCGCCAAGAAGCGTCTGATCGCCTATCACGAAGTCGGCCACGCCCTGCTCACCTGCCTGGTGCCCCATGCGGATGCGCTGGACAAGGTGACGCTGTTGCCCCGCGCTGGCGGGGTCGGTGGTTTTGCCCGGATGATGCCCAATGAGGACATCCTGGATTCGGGATTGATCAGCCGTGCCTACTTGCTGGCCCGACTGGTGGTGGCCCTTGGCGGCAGGGCCGCCGAAATGGTGATTTTCGGTCCCAGTGAGGTCACCCAGGGCGCCACCGGTGATCTGCAAATGGTCAGCCAAATCTGCCGCGAAATGGTGACCCGCTACGGCTTTTCCGATCTCGGCCCCATGGCCCTGGAAAGCGAAGATGGCGAAGTCTTCCTGGGCCGTGACTGGTTTCGATCCCAGCCCCATTACTCCACCAAAACGGGAAATCGCATCGATAGACAGGTGCGGGAGCTGGCCAGCCAGTCCCTGGATCGGGCCGTGGCGATTCTGGGTCCACGGCGCGAGCTGATGGACGATCTTGTCGATCGTCTGATCGCCGAGGAAACCATCGATGGCGACAGCTTTCGCCAGTCGGTGCAGGCATGGGAAACCCGTCATCCCGATCTGGCCGTGGTCGGGCAGCCGCTGGCAGCGGTCCTGCCCGTAGCCCGGTTGGCGGTACCGATGGGCGAAATCTGATTTTGCTTCTTCTTCAGGCCTGGCTTTGTCCGCCGGGACTGGGCCCGGCGAAGCGGATGTCCAGGCTGCGGAGGTAGGTGTGCAGCCCGGCGTCCTGGATCGGCAGTAGCCGGGCCAGGCGACCGCTTTCGTTGACGTGGGCATGCCAATGGCCAGGTGGCGTGATGAAGGCACCCCCGGCCTGCCAGTCGATGCGATGGGGGTCGCGGATCGTGCCGTCATCGTTGAGATCCCGACCCGCCAGGGTGTAACAGCCGGGATCGCAGTCCACGATCAGATCGAGGGCCACGGATTGATGCCGAGGGGGGGGCTGGACGGCCCCGGGTGGCACCACGCCGAGCATGGCCCAGAGGGTGTGACTGACCGTACGACTGGCGGGCAGATCCTCATGGGCCAGCAGGATGCTTAAGCGGTTGCTGCGGGCGGCGCTGGGGTCGTCCAGCAGCGTCTGCAGTTCGGCCTCAAGCAATGCGCTGGGATAATGGCTGGGGCGAAACCAAGGCTGACTTGGCTTCACCCCCAGATAGCTGAGCAGGGGGCCGTCGTGGACCCAGTACAGAACGCTGTCCTTCTGGGCCTGCAGCAAGGGATCTGGGCCGGCCGGCAGCACAAAGAGATCACCCGCCCCCCAGGTGAGTTCCAGGGCCTGTTGATCCGGGACGGCGGGACACTGCAGCTGGCCGGCGCCCCGCAGCACATAAAACAGGGAGCTGGTGGCGCTGGCGGCTGCCGTGAGTTCCTCACCGGCCAGGAGTCGCAGGAAATGGGCCGCCAGCGCCGGACTGGTGGCCGGTCCGGGACAGCCCAGCTCTTGACTGAGATCAAGGGGCAGGATGGACGTGGGACCTGCTGCATGCAGGTCGGGGCCCCATTGCCGATAGGCGATCGGCTCAGTGAGGCCGGCGCGAATCGGATTGGCCGCCTGGCGGTAATCGAAGATCTGGATGCCGGCCTGCCATTCGTGCTGGCTCGGCGATGGCGTTGGAATTTGGCTCATCTTTCTCTCCCAGGCATGGAGCGAACCCTATGGGATCGGGCCGGGTCTGGGACCGTCGCAAGGATCAGTGTTGCTGAAGCGATCGCTGATCATCGCTAATATTTAGAAGGGAAATGGCCTTCAGCCGCCAGCGACAGCCGGCACGATGCTGACCTCATCGCCATCGGTTAAGGCCGTGGTTTGGTTGTCTAGGAAGCGGATGTCTTCACTGTTGACGTAGACGTTCAAAAAACGCCGCAGTTTGCCGTTTTCATCACAGAGGCGGCCGAGAATGCCGGGAAAACAGACGTCGAGGGCCTGCAGCAAGGCATCGACGCTGCTGGCATCAACGCTGACACTGGCTTGGTCGTTGGTGAACTTCTGCAGGGGCGTGGGGATTAGAACCTGGACGGCCATGGGGGCGTTGGGGGCGGGTGAAGGAGTGGTCGGGTCGCTAATGGGCCGGGGCTTGCGGGTCAGGCGACGTGCCCAGAGGTGGCCTGTTGCTGGGACTGGGACCGCTTCCAGGCGGCATTGAAGCTGTCGAGCTGGGCCTCGATCAGGAAGGGTTCGCCGATCGAGGCGGCAATCGCTTCGGTTGTTTTAAGGCCGTTGCCGGTGATGTAGGCGACGGTGGTCTCCTCGGGGTCGATTTTGCCCTGCTGTACCAGTTTTTTGAGCACGGCGATGGTGGTGCCGCCAGCGGTCTCGGTAAACACGCCCTCGGTTTCGGCCAGTAATTTGATGCCGTCGATGATTTCCGCATCCGTGACCGCCGCGATGCTGCCACCGGTGCGGCGGGCGATATCGATGGCGTAGGGACCATCGGCAGGGTTGCCAATGGCAATCGACTTGGCAATGGTGTTGGGTTTGACGGGCTTGATGAAATCCCTGCCTTCGGCAAAGGCCTGGGCAATCGGCGAACAGCCTTCAGCCTGGGCGCCGCTGAACCGTACGGGCTTCTCTTCCACCAGGCCCACCTTGATGAATTCGTCGAAACCTTTGCGGATTTTGGTGAACAGGGATCCGGAGGCCAGGGGGGCAACGATGTGGTCAGGGAGTTGCCAACCGAGCTGCTCAATCACTTCGTAGCCCAGGGTTTTGGAGCCCTCGGAGTAGTAAGGACGCAGGTTGATGTTGACGAAACCCCAGCCATAGGTGTTGGCCACCTCAGAGCAGAGCCGGTTGACTTGGTCATAATTCCCCTTGACCGCCATCAAGGTGGGGTTATAGACGAGGGTGCCAAGAACCTTGCCCAGTTCCAGGTCGGAGGGAATGAAAACACAGCATTCGAGGCCGGCATAGGCGGCAATCGCTGCGGTGGAATTGGCCAGGTTTCCGGTACTCGCACAACTGACGGTGGTAAATCCCAGTTCCCGGGCCCGGGTCAGGGCCACCGACACGACCCGGTCCTTGAAGGATAGGGTGGGCATGTTGACGCCGTCATTCTTAATGTAAAGCGACTTAAGCCCCAGGCGCTGGGCCAGACGGTTGGCCTTCAGCAGGGGGGTGAATCCGGTGCCGACATCAATGGGATCTCCCTCAATCGGCAGAAAGTCGCGATAGCGCCAGATGGAAATGGGCCCCGCTTCGATGGTGGCCCGGCTGACTCGGCTGCGGATCGCGTCGTAGTCGTAAACAACCTCCAAGGGGCCAAAACAAACGTCTTCGCAGACGTGACGGGCCCCGGCCGGATAGGCGTGGCCGCATTCCTTGCAGCGCAGACCGATGAAGGTGGAGCGAGAGAGGGTGGCGGTCACGGCGCACGGCCAGACGATGGTTTGAGGCTAACAGTGCTGGCGAGGACCTCCTTTTAAAGCCGATCTATCAGATCGGGTATTGCGGCGGGGATGCCCCCGGGCCCCCATCTGGGTCCCTGCCTAGCCTCGATGGCCTGGAGCGTTGCTTTTCTGCCCGCGTGCTTTCCGAACGGCCCTGGTCGCCACGCCTGATTCCCGTCGCCCTGCTGGCTGGAGCGGTGCTGGCGCTGTTGCTGCTGTTCGGCCTGGCCCGCCTGGCCATTGAATGGCAATGGTTTGCCCAGTTCGGGCTCCAGGCGGTCGTGCTGCGGCGCTGGTTGTTGCAGCTGCTGGCATTCGGCCTGGTCTTCGGTTTGGGGCTGTGGCTGCAGCTGCAGCAACTGCAGCGCTGCTGGCGTCTACGCCAGAACGTCGCCCTGAAACAGCTTCCCAACGACCCGATCCTGCGATTGGAAAGCCCCAGCCTGGTCGCTTCCCTGGTCGGTCTGCTGCTGGCCCTGGCCCTGGGCTTGGCCTATCTGCTGGTACAAGCCAAAGGCTTGATCACCTCCCCCTTTCGGGGGGAGGTGATCACGGGGCTGGCCGGCACCTCCGCCTGGTCCCCCCTGTTGGTGGCAGGTGTCGCCCTGGCCCTGGTGGGCCCCCTGTTGATCTGGCCCCTGAACACCCTGCGCCTGGCCCTGGCCGCGGCCCTGGCGGCCTCCGCCAGTGCGATCGCCCGGGGATGGAGTCTTTGGTTGCCCGCCCTGCTGGCCGAACCGTTTGGGGAAAGGGACCCGTTGACGGGCCTGGATCTGGCCTTCACGGTGCTGCGGCTACCGGCCCTGCATTTGCTGTTGAGCGTGGCCATCGCCCAGGTCGCCGTTGGGCTGGTGGGGGGACTTTGGCTGAGCCTGGGGGAGGGATCCAGTCTGAGTGATCTGCGTTTTGTCGGCTTGAGCCGCGACCAGCAGAAGGTGCTGCGGCCCCAGTTGGCCCTGCTCACCATTTTGGCGGCCTGCGCCACCGGTCTGGCCCCCTTTGACCTCATGGTGCAAGGCAGTGGCATCGCCGCCGGCGCCGGCCATGTGGACCTCTACGTGCGGCTGCCATTGCGTTTGCTGCTGACCCTGCTGCTGCTGTTGACGGCGGTGGGGTTAGTGGTGCCCTTGCCCAAGGACTGGTTGCGACGGGGCGCCCTGATGCCGCTGGCGGCGACCCTCCTGATGGTGCCGGTGGCCGAATGGCTGGTGGCGCCCCTGGTGCAACGGTTCTGGGTTCAGCCCCGGGAGCTGGCGGTGGAGATGCCCTACCTCAAACGCACCATTCGGGCCACCCGCCGGGCCTTCGGGTTGGAGCGGGTGCGTTCCCTGACCCTTCAGCCACGCCAGAGCCTCACCGCCGCGGACCTGGCCGCGGCACCGGGCACCCTCGCCAACATCCGCCTCTGGGACAGCACACCGCTGCTGGCCGCCAATCGCCAGCTGCAGCAATTGCGGCTTTATTACACCTTCCCTTCCGCCGCCGTCGATCGCTACCCCCTGCAAGCTTCCGGCCAGGGCAAGGGGGGGGCAACCCAGGTGCTGATCGCCGCCCGCGAAATGGATAGCGGGGCCCTGCCGGCCGGCTCCCGCACCTGGCTGAACCGCCACCTGGTGTTCACCCATGGCCACGGATTCACGGTGTCACCGGTGAATGCCTTTGGCAGTGATGGCCTGCCACTCTTCTTCGTCAAGGATCTTGGCCGCAGTGGCAGGGTTCAGGGCCTGCCCCAGCTGGGCATCAGTGATGGCGAAGCCCAGGCGGCCCTGCCGGTGGGCCGTCCCCAGCTCTATTACTCATCCGGGCCGTCCCCCTACGCCATCGCCCCGACGAAGGTGCAGGAATTCGACTATCCCGAGGGCGAACTCAACGTTTACACCCACTACGCCGGTGCCAGGGGCATCTCGCTTGGGAACGGTTGGCACCGCCTGGCGGCGGCCCTTTATCTGCAGGAGGCGCGGGTGCTGCTCACGGGCTCCCTGCAGCCCAATTCGCTGCTGCTGCTGCGCCGCCAGGTGAAACAACGGCTGGAGGCCCTGGCCCCCTTTCTGGACTTCGAGAGCGAGCCCTACCTGGTGACGGCCCGCCTGGCACCCCAGGCCGGCTACCGACCCGAGCAACACCAGTACTGGCTGCTCGATGGTTTCACGAGTAGCCGTTCCTATCCCTACAGCGACCCCAACCCCAAGGGGTTGCGCTATTTCCGTAATCCGGTCAAGGCGGTGGTCGATGCCCATGACGGCCGGCTCTGGTTGTATGTAAGTGATGCCGATGATCCGGTGCTTCGCACCTGGCGCAAGGCCTTTCCCGAGCTGTTTGCGCCCCTCTCGGCCATGCCACCGGAACTCCTGCGCCATATCCGGGTGCCCCAGCGGCAATTTTCGATTCAGTCGGAGCGATTGCTGCGGTATCACGTCACCGATGTGCGCACGTATTACAACGGCGATGACGTCTGGGCCGTCCCCCAGGAGGTCTATGGCACCGCGAATACGGAGGTTCGTCCTTATCACATTAGCCTCCAACTCCCTGGCGAGCGCCAAAGTGAATTCGTGCTGCTGCTGCCCTTTACACCCTTGAAGCGAACGAATCTGGTCGGTTGGCTGGCGGCCCGCAATGACACTCCCAACTACGGGGAGCTGGTCCTGGTGCGTTTTCCCCAACAACGGCTGCTGCTGGGACCCCAACAGATTTCAGCCCTCACCGACCAGGACCCCACGATCAGTCTGCAATT
>JAPLIF010000313.1 GCA_026389255.1 Cyanobacteriota bacterium | reverse complement strand
CCTGGCGCGGCAACGGCTGGCCCAGTTCGGGATCACCCACAGCACCATGGAGGTGGTGGAGGGGGACCTGGGTATCGATTAAGACGCGGCCGGTTTGGGGCGACCACAGTCTTCCCAACCCCGCAGCAGGGTCGTCAATTCCTGGCGCAAGGCCTCCAGGCCCGTCAGGCGCCCCTGGATTTCGTCGCGTTTGTTCTCGATGAGGCGGCGCAGGGAATCGCAACTACAGACGCCCACCCGGCGGGCCGCCAGAATCGCTTTGATGTCGACGAGGGGAATTTCCAGGGCCTTGAGGGTGCGAATCAAGGACAGTTCCGCGTAGACCCCCTGATCAAACAGGCGGTAGCCAGCTTCGGTGCGACTGGTGGGAAGGATCAGCCCTGCGTCGCTGTAGAAGCGAATTGTTTTGACTGGCAGGCCCGAGCCTTCGGCCACCTCGCCGATACGCAAGCCAACTGGAGGCCGGGAAACCCGGGCTGGGACCGCGGGAGGGGCGTCGGCAGGCGCGCCAGGAGGAGGGGCTAGGGCCATGGCGTGACTCTCCAGTGACTGGAGATTCCAACCTAGGGCTGGGGGTCGGCGGCCAGCAAGGCCTGCACGCTGGCCACCTTGTCCTCTAGGGCCTGGTCGTGATCCGTGCGGGTGTTGATGTGGACGGACGTGAACAGGCGGGGACAGCCCATGGCGTGGAGGGCCTGGTGGCAGGCCTCGATGGCCGCAAACACGGGGCCCCACTCCCCCTCGATGGCCGTGCCGTTGGGGTGCAGCCGGATCTTGAGACCGGCGGCGCTCAGAACCCGTTCGCAGGTGGCGATATAAGGCGCCAGATGCACTCCCACTCCAACGGGCACCACACAGAGATCGACGATCACCTTCATCGGCTTGGGGTGAATATCCCCCCATTATTCGCCATCGGAGCCGGTCGACGGGAGGGGTGGTGGCACTGAAAGGTCAGAACCATGCCCCCCCTGGGAAGCACTTCCATGGCCACCCCCAATCGCCGGCGGGCCCCACGCCCCAGTGGCGCTCCGCGCCCCAGTCGCGCCGCAGACAACCTCGTTGCAGCCCTGATTGCCCAGATGGAAGCCGGCACCACCCCCTGGAGGCGCCCCTGGGACCCCCAGGGGGGCGGTCACCACGTCAACCTGTTCACCGGCCGGCCCTACCGGGGTGCCAATCCGATCCTGCTGAGCCTCGGTCTGCATCGCCGCGGATCGACGTTGCCATACTGGTGTGGGTTCGTGGAGGCCCAACGGCTGGGCCTGGCACCCCGGCGCGGCTCTCGGGGGGTTGCCATCCTCAGGCCCCAGGGACAGGGGCGTCTGGCCGGGGAGTCCGGGGGGCAAGACGACAGCGGCTCCCTGGCACGGGCTGAAGGCCCGGCGATCCAGCCGGCTTGCGGGGATGCCAGTGCTGATAAGGCCAGCAGCAACGAGGCCACCAGCCCGGAAGACGGGGCAACGGCCTGGGTGCGTTATCGCCCTTTCACCGTCTTCAACGCCGCTGACCTGGAGGGGGACCCGGGGGCCAAGGATCGGTTGTGGCGCTTGATCGACCAGCGACGCGATCTGGCGTTGCAACAGCAGCGACCCGAGCTCGAACGGCTCGCCACCGCCGCCGCGATCCTGGGGCATTGGCCCGTGCCCGTTGAGCATGGTGGCGACCAGGCCTATTACCTGCCCCAGAGCGATCGAATCAAGCTGCCCCACCGCCAAGCCTTCCATTCGGCCGCCGCGCTTTATGCCACCTGGGCCAATGAAGCGCTGCACAGCACCGGCCATCCGAGCC
>JAPLIF010000036.1 GCA_026389255.1 Cyanobacteriota bacterium | reverse complement strand
ATCCAGTCGACGGAGTTTCCCTGGCGTTGGCGGCGGTTGCGGCGCAGGCCCTGGGCCCGGGGGTTGCCGAGGGCGACCATGGCGATCAGGCCGGATTTGGTGTCAGGGCGGCCAGGCCGCTGACCCGGCTGGCCAGGGCTTGGAACGCCTGGGCCGTGACCGAAGTGGGGGCACTCAGCACCGCCGGCCGCCCCTGGTCGCCCCCTTGCATCACGGGCATTTCCATGGGTAGCTGGGCCAGCAGGGGCACATCCGCCTCAGCGGCGAGGCTGGCACCGCCGCCGCTGCCGAAGAGGGCATAGCTGCGGTCTGGCTGGTCGGGGGGGATGAAGGCGCTCATGTTTTCGACCACCCCCAGCACGGGGATGCCCATCTGCTGGAACATGGCCAGGCCGCGGCGGGCGTCCTGGAGTGAAACCTGCTGCGGGCGTCCTGGAGCGAGACCTGCTGGGGCGTGGTGACAATCAGCACCCCCGCCATCGGCACGGCCTGGGCCAGGGAGAGCTGGGCGTCGCCGGTGCCCGGTGGCAGGTCCACCACCAGCACATCCAGGACACCCCAGTCGACCTGATACAAGAATTGGCGGATGATGCCGTTGAGCATGGGCCCCCGCCAGATCACCGGCTGGTCGTCGGCGATCAGGAGCCCCATGGACACCATCACCAAGCCGCAGGTGGGGATCGGCGTGAGGCATTGGTCGGCCCCTTCGCCCCGCACCTCCGGGGTACGGCCGGCGACGCCCAGCATCGTGGGGGCATTGGGGCCATAGATGTCGGCGTCCAGCAGGCCGACCCTGAGCCCCGATTGGGCCAGGGCGCAGGCCAGATTCACGGCCACCGTGCTCTTGCCGACACCCCCCTTGCCGCTGCTGACGGCGATCACCTTGGCCACCCCGGGGATCGGCTGCCGCTCGGGCCCCTGGGCCTGGCCATGGCCGGCGCCGCCGATGGGCCCGGAGGAGGCGGGTTGGGCCACTTCGATCTGGACATCGTCGATGTCGGCGAGGCTGGTCAGGGCCGTGCGGGCCTCCGCCGCCAGCCGGTCGCGTTGGGCTGCGGCGAAATTGGGCAAGGCCAGGCTGAGGATGGCCCGGTTGCCCTGGCGGCGCACCGAGGGGATCCAGCCGAGCTCATTGAGGGGGCGGCCGCTGCCGGCATCGCAAAGGGACTGAAGCACCTGCCGCAGGGCCTGGTCGTCACTGGCCATCCGGGTTGTCACGGTCCGCTTCGATTTGATCTTAGGAGGACGCTGGGCGCGGCTCGCGGCGGGTGCTGAGCGGCTGGGCGGATGGCCTGGAGGCTCTTGAAGTCCTGGAATAAGGTCGCCAACGGTTTGGGCCCCAGGCCGCCTTTCCCATGGAGATGCCTCCCGTTGAGTCCCGCAGCCGGGCCAGGAGCCTGTTGATGGGGCTGCAGGATTCGATCTGCCAAGGGCTCCAGGCGCTGGATGGCGAGGGCCGGTTTCAGGAGGAGAGTTGGCAGCGGCCGGAGGGCGGCGGGGGGCGCTCCCGCGTCATGAAGGAGGGCCGCGTCTTCGAGCAGGGGGGCGTCAATTTTTCGGAGGTGGAGGGGGACCAACTGCCGCCCTCCATCCTCAACCAGCGCCCTGAGGCCAAGGGGCACCGCTGGTTTGCCGTCGGCACATCGATGGTGCTGCATCCCCGCAATCCCTGGGTGCCGACGGTGCATCTCAATTACCGCTACTTCGAGGCCGGACCGGTGTGGTGGTTCGGTGGCGGCGCCGACCTGACCCCCTATTACCCCTTTCTGGCGGATGCCCGCCATTTTCATCGCACCCTGCAGGGGGCCTGTGACAGCGTTGATCCCCGTTATTACAAGGTTTTCAAACCCTGGTGCGACGAATATTTCTACCTACGCCACCGTCAGGAAACCCGCGGTGTCGGCGGCATTTTCTATGACTACCAGGATCCCGGCGGCGTGCTCTACAAGGGGGGCGAACCCGAGGGAGCGGCGGCGGCCGCGGCGGCGGCCAGCGGCCCGATCGAACAGGACTGGGAGCAATTGTTTTCCCTGGCTTCCGCCTGTGGCCATGCCTTCTTGCCGAGTTATGCCCCGATCGTCGAACGGCGCAACAACCTGGCCTACGGCGAGGCGGAAAGGCAGTTTCAGCTCTATCGCCGCGGCCG
>JAPLIF010000086.1 GCA_026389255.1 Cyanobacteriota bacterium | reverse complement strand
CCCTCTGGGATAGGGAAGTTGGGAATTTGTTAGCGGCCCAGGATGTCGTATTCCTCCACCTTGTCCGCGACCCGGACCGTGTTAGCGATGGCGGTGCTGATCACCTGGGCTTCGAGGTGATCGGCGAAGAGACGGGCCATTTCCGCTTCGCTCTTGATGTATTCGGTGCCCGTATAGCGCAGTCGTTTTTCATCACTGATCAGCTTGCCGGTGAGGACGCACAACAGGGCGTCATGGGCCTCGACATCTCCGGCGCTGAGGTAGTGGGCGTCGTTGGTGGCGATCAGCTCGATGCCGAGTTCGGCGCCGATGCGTGCCATCTCGACATTGACGAGCCGATCTTCGAGTCCGCCGTGATCCTGAATTTCGAGGTAAAAGTCGTCGCCAAAGACGCTCTGATACCAGCGGGCCACCTCCCTGGCCACCTCGGGGCGACCCTGCAGGATCGCCTGGGGAATTTCGCCCCCCAGGCAGGCGGTAGCGACGATCAACCCTTCGCTGTATTGCTTCAGCAGGTTCTTATCGATGCAGGCGCGCGCGAAAATTCCCCGGCCCCGCATCCCCTGCAGGTGGCTGATGCTGGTGAGCTTGACCAGATTGCGGTAACCCGTGGCGTTCTTGGCCAGCACCACCAGGTGATAGCGGCGTTCTTTCTTGGGTTGGGGATCCGCGATCGAGCCGTTGATCACATACATCTCATTGCCGATGATCGGCTTGATTCCGGCCTTGGTGCACAGTTTCAGCAGCTCAATGGCGCCGTACATGACGCCGTGGTCCGTGAGCGCCAGGGCCGGCATGCCCAGTTCAACCGCCCTATCCACCATTGCCGGCAACTGGGAAGCGCCGTCCAGCAGGCTGTAGTCGCTGTGGTTGTGGAGGGGGACGAAGGCCAAGGCGCGGGGGGTTGGCGGTGGGGTTCAGGCTAAGGCCCCACCCATGGCTCAAGGTTGTTTACTGCACACCAGATCTGGTGTCCATGGGGATGGCTTGTTGCGTTCAACCGATGGCATCCCCCACCAGGGCCGCTCCGGGTTGACGGCTGCGCACCTGGGCCGCCGCTTCGTAGTGATGGGCGAGGCGCAGCAGCGTGGCTTCCTGTAATACGCCCCCGATCAATTGCAGGCCAATGGGCAGGCCCTGGTCGTCGAAGCCGCAGGGCACACTGATGGCCGGCAGCCCGGCCATGTTGGCGGGGATCGTCAGCAGGTCGGCCAGGTACATGGCCAGGGGATCGTCATGGTGGGCGCCGAAGCCAAAGGCGGTTGTGGGCGCCGTTGGGCTGAGCAGCAGGTCCACCTGGGTGAAGGCCCGCTCGAAGTCCTGGCGGATCAGGGTGCGGACCTGCTGGGCCTTGCGGTAGTAGGCATCCCCATAGCCCGCCGAAAGGGCGTAGGTGCCCATCAGGATCCGGCGTTGCACCTCATCGCCGAAACCCTCGGCTCGGCTGCGGGCCGTCATCGTCGTCAGGCTTTCGGCGGCCGCTGCGTCCAGGCTCCGGTGGCCGTATTTGACGCCGTCGTAGCGGGCCAGGTTGGCGGAGGCCTCCGAAGGGGCAATGACGTAGTAGGT
>JAPLIF010000042.1 GCA_026389255.1 Cyanobacteriota bacterium | reverse complement strand
CCTGTCCAGCGGACAAGGGGGTTGCAAGCACTGCGCTTGGAGGCAGGTCTTATTTGAGCAGGGCGCTGAGGGGACCCAGCAGGCCGGTGATGGCCGAGCTGGCATTGGCGGCCGTGGGGTTCTTGCCCTTCTCGAAGGTGGAGAGGGCCAGCCGTGCGGCGGTGTCAATGATGGGCCACTTGTCGCCAGCCAGGGGCTTGATGACGGGACCAGCGGTGGCCCAGAGGGCGCTGAAGCCGCCCATGGAGGCGATGGCACCGGCCAGATTGCCACCCTTGACTTCCTCGTTGCTCTTGTTGAGCAGATTCAGGACGGGGGTGAGGGCGGGTGCAAGGGCGGCCTGGCCGGTGGCGCTGGCAGCGGTCTTGGCGGCATCACCGACGGCGTTGGCGCCATTCTTGACGGCTCCACCAACGGCATCACCGGTCTGACGGGTTGCCTCGGTGGTGCTGCTGGAGCAACCGGCTAGGACCAGGGTGCCGGCGATGGCCAAGGCCATACCGGCGGTGAACAGGCGCTTCATGGAGCTTGATGATTAGACAGAGCCAATTCTGACGAAACCGGGCAATGACGGCGACTTTTTTGGCTTTTTGTAATGGTTGATACTCCACTTAGGAGACTGGCAGTCACGAAAAAAGGGAGAAGAAAGCCAAAGGCTTTGCTTCTCCCCGGGGACTGATTTGATGCCGGAAGGCAATCAGGTCAGGAGCTTGGTCAGGGGACCGATCAGGCCGCCGAGGGCGGTGAGGGCGTTGTCCTTGGAAGGGGCCACTTCGCCACCGAAGGTCTTGATGACAAGGTTCACACCTTTTTCGATCAGACCGTAATTGCTGCCGGAAGCCAGCTTGACCACGGGTTGGGCCGTTTTCCATAGACTTTGGAAGGCCTGAATGGTCTTGCCGGCGGCAGGCAGGTCGTCTTCCTTGACTTGCTTCTCGGTGGTGTTAAGCACCTTCAGCACCGGTTCCAAGACGTTCTTGAGGGATTCGTTGCCGGTGACGTCAGCGGCGGTCTTGGCCACTTGAACGGCGGTGCGGGCGGCATCCTTGGCATCCTGGGAGATGATGCCCGAGCAGGCGGCCAGGTTGAAGGCCAGCAGGGTGGCTAGGCCAAGGACGACCACGCGGCGCAGGGGTTGCATCCAGCGGCCGAGGGCAGTGCTCCAGGAGGAAATCATGGGGACGAAGATCCAAAACATGGTCATTATGAACCGTAGTCAAGAAAGAGCTTGTGTCCTGGTTGCGCGATGTTGCATTGTGCGCAGATCTTCACCGTTCTTTCGCTACCAGCCAGGGCCCTGACAAGGTTTTTTAAAAGTTTACTAAAGCTTATTTTGCGTGATCTTGGGCTTGGTCTGCTCCCCCAGGGTTCAGGCTTCCGCCAACACCTTGGCCTCGTCGGCACCGCTGACCACCCGACCTTGATCGGCGAAACCGTCGATTCGGTCGAAGTTGAGGTAGCGGTAAAGCTGATCGGCGAGAGGATCGATTTTGGCGGCGGCAATCGCCAGGTATGCGGCCGGACTGGGGATGTACCCCAGCTGGGCGCAGACCGCCGCCAGCTCGGCGCTGCCTAAATACACTTGGGCGCCATTGCCGAGACGGTTGTTGAAGTTGCGGGTGCTGGTGGAAAACACGCTGGTGTTGTCCTCTACCCGGGCCTGGTTGCCCATGCACAGGGAGCAGCCGGGCATTTCCATGCGGCTACCGGCGGCTTCGAAGGTGGCGTAATACCCCTCCTCCTTGAGTTTTTCTTCGTCCATACGGGTCGGTGGGCAGACCCAAAGGCGGGCCTTGTTGGTGCCCTGACCTTCCAGCACGGTGGCGGCGGCGCGGTAGTGGCCGATGTTGGTCATGCAGGAGCCAATGAAGACCTCGTCGATACGCTCACCAGCCACCTCGCTGAGCTTCTTGACGTTGTCGGGATCGTTGGGGCAGGCCAAAATTGGTTCTTTGAGTTCGTCGAGGTTGATGTCAATGACGGCGGCGTATTCGGCGTCGCTGTCGGCCTCCAACAGGACCGGATCGGCAAGCCAGGTTTCCATCGCCTTGATGCGGCGGGCCAGGGTGCGGGCATCGCTGTAGCCGCGGGCAATCATGTTTTTCATCAACGCCACGTTGCTGCGCAGATATTCGCTGACGGTGGCCACCGAGAGTTTGATGGTGCTGCCGGCACAGGAGCGCTCCGCCGTGGCATCGGTCAGCTCGAAGGCCTGCTCCAACTTCAGGTCGGGTAGCCCTTCGATCTCCATGATGCGACCCGAAAAAATGTTCTTCTTGCCGGCCTTCTCCACCGTGAGCAGGCCCTGCTGGATCGCCACATAGGGGATCGCATTCACCACATCGCGCAGGGTCACCCCTGGCTGCAGCGAGCCGGTGAAGCGCACCAGCACGGATTCGGGCATGTCCAGGGGCATGGCGCCGATGGCGGCGGCGAAGGCCACCAGGCCCGAGCCGGCGGGGAACGAGATGCCCAGGGGGAAACGGGTGTGGCTGTCGCCGCCGGAGCCCACGGTGTCGGGCAACAGCAGGCGGTTGAGCCAGCTGTGGATGATGCCGTCGCCGGGTCGCAGGGCGACACCGCCGCGGGAGCTGATGAAATCGGGCAGTTCGGCGTGGGTTGTGAGGTCCACGGGTTTGGGATAGGCGGCGGTGTGGCAGAAGCTCTGCATCACCAGATCGGCGGAGAAACCGAGGCAGGCCAGCTCCTTCATTTCATCGCGGGTCATCGGCCCGGTGGTGTCCTGGGAGCCCACGGTGGTCATCAGGGGCTCGCAGCTGGTGCCGGGGCGCACGCCCGGTAGACCGCAGGCCTTGCCCACCATCTTCTGGGCCAGGGTGAAGCCCTTGCCCGTGTCGGCGGGGGCACTGGGGCGGATGAACAGATCGCTGGGCGGGAGACCCAGTTGGGCGCGCACCTTGTCCGTCAACGAGCGGCCGATCAGCAGGGGGATGCGGCCCCCGGCGCGCACCTCATCGGTGATCGTGCTCGGCTTGAGATCGAAGCGGGCCACCACCTCGCCGGCCCCCGGTTCCCCGGCGGCCCGCTCGATCGTGCCGGCGTAGGGCCGAATCGTGATCACATCACCGGAGTTCAGGGCCGTGACATCGCATTCGATGGGCAGCGCGCCCGAATCCTCGGCAGTGTTGAAGAAGATCGGTGCGATTTTGCCCCCCAGGATCACGCCGCCGCTGCGCTTGTTGGGGACGTGGGGGATGTCGGTGCCGGTGTGCCATAGCACGGAGTTGATCGCCGATTTGCGCGAGCTGCCCGTACCCACCACGTCCCCCACATACGCCACCGGATAGCCCTTGGTCTTGAGCTCGCTGATTAGATCCAGACCCCCAGGCATGCGGGTTTCCAGCATCGCGTTGGCGTGCAGGGGGATGTCGGGGCGGGTGGTGGCGTGGGTGGCCGGTGAAAGGTCATCGGTATTCGTTTCGCCCTCCACTTTGAACACGGTGACGGTGATCTCCGCGGGCAGTTCCGCCTTCGCCGTGAACCAATCGGCATGGGCCCAGCTCTCCACCACCTGCTTGGCAAAGGGATTGGTGGTCGCCAGCTCGATCACGTCGTGGAAGGCGTCGTAAACCAGCAGGGTGCGGCTCAGGCCGGTGGCTGCCTCGCTGGCGATGGCCGCATCAGGGCTGGAGAGCAGGGCAATCAGGGCGCTGACGTTGTAGCCGCCGACCATGGTGGCCAGCAGGCGCGTGGCCTCGATCGGACTGACCAGGGGACTGGTGGCGCTGCCCTGGGCCACGGCGCTCAGCCAGGCCGCCTTCACGTAGGCCCCCTCATCCACCCCCGGGGGGATGCGTTCGCTGAGCAGCTCCAGCAGGAACGCTTCCTCCCCGGCCGGGGGATCCTGGAGCAGCGCGGTCAGGGCCTGCACCTGGGGGACAGCCAGGGGGAAGGGCGGCACTCCCAGGGCCTGGCGCTCGGCCGCGGCGGCCCGGTAGGACGGCAGCAGGTCGGCGGGGGCGAGGGGAGTGGCGGTCATGCCGGGACTGGGAATCGAACCAAAGTCCATTGTCACGGCTCGTTGGGCCCCCTGTCGTGCCCATGGCGACGGTTAGGGCCGCTCTGGGTCCCATGGACGCACCGATCGTGAAGGGGGAACGATCGCGGGCTCCTGGGTTTTAACCACAGTCGATAGGCTGGTGAATCGGCCTGAACGCCCAGTGCGCCGCATGATCCCCACATCCGATCTCCATATCGTTGATACGCGTCCATTGGTGCCGCCCCTGGCCCTGCACCGGGAGCTGCCCATTACCGAGACGGCAGCCCGCACCGTGCAATGTGCCCGCGAGCGGATCAAGGCGATCTTGCACGCCGGCGATCACCGGCTGCTGGTGATCGTCGGCCCCTGCTCCGTCCATGACGTGGCGGCCGCCCAGGAGTACGCCGCCGCCATCGCCCAGGCCCACCACCAGTTCAAGGATGATCTGGAGGTGGTGATGCGGGTTTATTTCGAAAAGCCCCGGACCACCGTGGGCTGGAAGGGCCTGATCAATGACCCCCATCTGGATGGCAGTTACGACATCAACACCGGGCTGCGCCGGGCCCGGACCCTGTTGCTGCATCTGGCCGAGTTGGGCCTGCCCGCCGCCACCGAGCTGTTGGATCCGGTGGTGCCCCAGTACATCGCCGACCTGATCAGCTGGACCGCCATCGGTGCCCGCACCACCGAAAGCCAGACCCACCGTGAAATGGCCTCGGGGCTGTCGATGCCGATCGGCTTCAAGAACGGCACCGACGGCAGTGCCAGCACCGCCATCAACGCCATGGAGGCGGCCGCCAAACCCCACCATTTCCTGGGCATCAGCCAGCAGGGGAATGCCGCGATCGTCAGCACCACCGGCAATCCCGATGGTCACCTGGTCCTGCGCGGCGGCAAGGGTGGACCTAATTACAACCCCGAGGCCGTGGGGGCTGCCGCCGCCCAGCTGGCCGCCGAGGGCCTGCCGGCTCGCTTGATGGTGGATTGCAGCCACGGCAACTCCAACAAGGATTACCGCCGCCAGGGGGAGGTGTTGCGCCAGGTGGGAGAGCAGGTGGCTGGTGGCTCCCTGCATGTGATGGGCGTGATGCTGGAGAGCCATCTGGTGGAGGGCAGTCAGAAGATCCCCGCCGACCTCAGCCAGCTCACCTATGGCCAGAGCATTACCGATGCCTGTATCGCCCTCGACACCACCCTGGCCTTGCTGGATGAGCTGGCGGGGGCGGTGCGTACGGCTCGCCAACAGCACCTGGTGACCGCCTGATGGCCCAAAGCCAGCACCCATGCGGGTCCAGTTATTTTTTGGCACTCGACGAGATGTTCTTAGTGAACATCTCTGAGGTTGACTCTGCCTAAGGTGTGTGATCCTCCAATCCACGGGTCTGGGACATGGCCTATCTGCTTCAGTTCTGCGGACTTTCTGATCCGCTGCAGTTCTTTTATCTCGAACAGAGGAGTGCCACTCCTGACGGGCTTGGGCCTGTCTACGCAGCTTTCCGGCCGTTCCAACTCGATGCCCTGTTGGATTGGGCCCTGGACTCAGCCCGTTGTCGTCGTTGGGATGGGGAGCTGATTCGCCATACCGTTGTGGAGGTCTGGATGGAGCGGGCCGAAGTGATTCGCCAGTGGCAATTGCGCCTGCGGGACGAACCTGCCGATCGTCTGCTGGTGGCCGGTCTTGGCACCCAGCAGGACTGGATGCATCGTTGTGAGCAATCCCTGCACGCTTGATGCCCAGCCCTTAGCCCCTCCCGTTCAACCCCCGGACCACCAGCGCCACAGGGCGGCCACCGCTAGAGGGACACTGAGGTTATCCAACCCCAGCCAGCCCACCTGCTCCAGGGCGGTGGCCAGCAACGCCATTGTGGCCAGGGCCCCGAGATCCGGTGCTGCTGTTCCCGATGCCAGGGCCAGGTGCCGCACCAGGACCAGGGCCCCCAGGCTGGCCAGGGCCATGGTGGTGGTGCCCAACAGGGACCGTTTCTGCCCCAACACCTGCCAGCGGGGTGACGGCCACAGGGGCCCGACCAAGCCGGCGAGCCCATCTCCGCAGGCCATGACCAGCACCCCCGCCGCCACCGCAGCGGGCTGGTCCGGCCACCAGAGCAGCAGCAACAGCACGATGGTGGCCCCATAGGCGATGGTGCCGTAGCTGCGGCGATCGACATCTTCGATGGCCGGGAGCACCCGGATGCGGTGGTTTAGGGCCGCCATCAAGGTGATCAATCCCGCGGCAGGAAGGGCGATGCGGCGATCGATTCCCAGCCCCCAGGCGATCAACAGCACCGGGCCGGTGCCGATGTGGACCACCTTGCGGCTCCATTCGGGTTCGTCGGGCCACCGCTGCCGCACCAGCAGGGCCATCGAACCCACCAGAGTTAGCCACGCAACAACAGCGCCGATGGCAAACAGCTGGCGCCGAATCCATTCCGGCTCCAGTGCCATCGCCATTTCCACCGAATGATCAGGCCGCTTGTTGGATGTTGCTGAGTAATCGCAGCTTCATGATCGCCTTGGCTTCGAGCTGGCGCACGCGCTCCCGGGAGACGTTGATGAGCCGGCCAATTTCGGCCAGGGTCAGGGGTTCGCTGCCCTCAAGGCCGAAGCGCAGCCGCAGGATTTTTTGCTCCCGTTCGTTGAGTTGGGAAAGCCAGGCCCCCAGGTGTTCCTTCTGCAGCAGGCGATCCATCGAGTCGAGATGCTGGTTGCTGCAGGGATCGGCGATCAGTTCGCCGAGGGTGCTGCGGTCCTCCTCGCCGCGGGCGTGGGCATCGAGGGATGCGCAGGGGGTGCTCTGGGCGATCAATTCCTCCAATTCCTCGGGAGTCATTCCCAGGGCGTGGGCCACTTCGAGGCGGTTGGGCTGGCGACCGAGGCGGTGCGAAAGCTCGCGGGTTACACGCCGCATGCGGGAGAGCTTTTCGCTGACGTGGATCGGCAGGCGAATGGTGCGGGCGCTGTTATCAATGGCCCGGGTCATGCCTTGGCGAATCCACCAGTAGGCATAGGTGGAGAATTTGTAGCCCATGCCCGGGTCAAACTTGTCGACGGCCCGCTCGAGGCCGATGGCCCCCTCCTGGATGAGATCGAGCAATTCAAGACCTTGATTTTGATATTTCTTGGCGACGCTCACCCCCAGGCGCAGATTGGCGGCCATCATGCGATCACGGGCCCGCTGACCCATGCGAATCTGGCGTTTCTGCAGGGGGGTGCGCTGATCGTTGGCGAGAAGTTGTAGGGGTTTGGCGGACTGAACATGGTGGGCCAGCTCGATTTCCTCGGCGGGCGTTAGCAGCGGAACCCGGCCAATGGTGCTGAGATACCAGCCGATGGCATCCGGGCTACTGCGGCTGGCCGAGCGCTGGGCGCTAGGCCGGGCAGCTGCCCTGGAACGGGCTGGCTTGTTCTCAATTGGTTGGTTTGGACTGCTGCTGTTGCCAGCGATCGCTTCGCCCCGTGCATCGCCATTGGCGCGCAGCAGAGCGAAAGCGGCATGCAGAGGTGTCCCCATCACCCCAGGCCTCCGATTGAATTTGGGCCGAATATAGCACCCTTTCGAAAGTGCTTTTGTTGAAAATCTGAAGGTTTTCGGCCTCAAACGAATCGTTTGTCTGTGTTTTGGCTGCGGGTTACCCCGTCAAGCCACCCCGCCAGCGATCCATCAGTGTTCTTTGCACCATTTGGGACGTTCCTTCCAGTGGGCGTTGATGAAAACTGCCGTCGCTGTGCATGTGCCAGGCCCCGGCGTCTTGGAGGTAAAGCTCCAGCAAGCCTTCAAGATGGCCCTTCAATCGCGGATCCTCCACCGGGGCCACGGCTTCCACACGGCGATCGAGATTGCGCGGCATCCAATCAGCACTGCCGATCAGAAGTTCGGACTCCCCACCGTTGGCAAACCAAAACAGACGTGAATGTTCCAGAAAGCGACCGATCACGCTGGAGACGCTGATCGATTCGCTCACGCCCGCCAAGCCAGGACGCAGGCAGCACATGCCGCGAATGATTAATTCGATCTTGACCCCTGCCTGGGAGGCCTCGTAAAGCAGGGCGATGATCGCCGGATCCACCAAGGAATTCATCTTGGCCCGCAGGTGGCCTTCGCGGCCGGCTTTGGCATGGTCAATCTCGCGGCGGATCCGGTCTTCCATGCCGCGACGCAGGGTGACAGGGGCCACGAGCAATTTGCGGAAACTCTGCTGTTTGGAGAAGCCGGTGAGATAGTTGAACAGCTCGACCAGATCCTGGCCAAAGTCTTCATTGACCGTGAGCAGGCCGATATCGGTGTAAAGAGTCGAGGTTTTTGAATTGTAGTTTCCGGTTCCCAGGTGCACATCACTGCGCAATAACTCCGACTCGCGTCGCACCACCAGCAGCACTTTGGTGTGGGTTTTGAGTCCAAGCACCCCGTAGACCACATGGACCCCCGATCGCTCGAGTTCGCGGGCCCAGTGGATGTTGTTGTCTTCGTCGAAACGGGCTTTCAGTTCGACCAAGGCCATCACCTGCTTGCCGTTTTCGGCGGCGCGAATCAGGGCCGCCACCACGGGCGAATCCTTGGAGGTGCGATAGAGGGTCATCTTGATCGCCAGCACCGAGGAGTCGTCGGCGGCCTGGTTGAGAAATTCCTCCACCGAGGTGGTGAACAGGTCGTAGGGGTGATGCAGCAGCACATCGCCCCGGCGGATCACGGAAAAAATGCTTTGGAATTCCTCCTGCTTGATCGAACCGTCCTCCAATTGGCTGCGTTGGGCCCTCAGCAAGGCCGGCACCGTGCGTCCCTGGTAGGGCTCGTCCTTCAACTGGGGCAGCGGAATCGACAGCAGGCTCATCAGATCATCCAGGCCCAGGGGACCGTTGATGCGGTAGACGTCTTCGGTCTCCACATCCAGGCCTTCCATCAGCAGCCGCACCATTTCGTCGGGCATCTCATTGGCCACCTCCAGGCGCACCACCTCGCCCCCCATGCGGCGCTTGCGCAGCCCCTCCTGCAGGGCCTCCATGAGGTCATCGGCCTCCAGATCCCGCAGTTCGAGGTCGGCGTCGCGGGTGACGCGAAAGAAGTAATGGCCTTCGATCGTCATCCCGGGGAAGAGGTGCTGCAGGTTGAAGGCCACCAGTTGCTCTAGGGGCACCACCGTGAACAGGGCCCCGGGGCTGCGCGTGCAGAGTTCCGTGGGGATCGGCACGAAGCGGGGCAGGATCTTCTGCGGCACCTTGACCCGTGCGAACTGTTGTTGGCCGGTCTCTGGATCACTCACCAGGGCCGCCACATTGATACTGAGGTTGCTCATGAACGGGAAGGGGTGCGCCGGATCGACGGCCAGGGGCGTCAAGACGGGAAAGATGGCGCGGCGGAAATAGCTGTCAACCCACTCTTTCTGTTGCTTGTTGAGACGGTTGTAATCGAATAGGTGGACGCCGTATTCGGACAGCGAGCGTTTGAGATGGAGGCGATAGTGCTGCTGTTGTTGGTCGAGCAGCGGCCTCAATTTCGTCTGGATGGCCTCCAGTTGCTGCAGTGGCGTCAGTCCGTCGTCGCTGAGGGTGGTGAGTCCCGCCTCCTGCTGGGACTTGAGCGAGGCCACTCGCACCATGAAAAATTCGTCAAGATTATTGCTAAAGATGGCGCTGAATTTGGCCTGCTCCAACAGGGGGGTGCGTTCATCGAGGGCTTGGGCCAGGACGCGCTGATTAAAGTCGATCCAGCTGAGTTCCCGGTTGATATAAAGCTCGGCAGGTACGCTGGATTTCGTCATTTCCGGGGGTTCTTTCGCTGGGACGGGGTAATGGGCCTGAAGGTAGCAATCTCAAGCCGCTGATTCACGTGATGCGCTTGCTTGACTGGGTAGCCCGCCAACCAGTACCCCCACCACCAACATCAGCGCCAGTCCCAGCCAGAAAGGACTGCGTTGGCCGATGGTCTCGAAGGCCAGGCCCGCCAGCGGTGGCCCCAGAACTCCGGCCAAACTCTGAAGGGCTTGCATGCTGCCTAGGGCGGCCCCCTGCCCCCCAGCCTCCAGGCGTCGGGAGACCAGGCTGCGCAGGCACGGCGTGACCAGGCCTGTACCCAAGGCTAATAGGGCCACACCACCGAACACCAGGGGCATCGCCGTCGTGCGTTGGGCCAGGGCGATCAGCAAAAAGCCCACACTGACGAACCCGACCCCCGTCATGGAGAGCCTGCGTTCGCCAAAACGGGCCACCAGGGGCCCGATGAGTCCGCCCTGCACCACCGTGGCCACCACACCCACCACCAAAAAGGCGAGGGCGGACAGCCCGGGGCCCCACCCGAAGGCCTGGCGCAGATACAGCACCAGCATGGCCGTGAAGCCATTGAAGGCAAAGAAGAACAAAAAGAAGGCCAGGGCCAGCAAGCGCACCTGGGATTGGCCCAGAATGCGGCCGATCTGGCTGAAGGGTTGCAGCGCCCGGCGTCTGGGCAAGGGCAGACGCTCGCAAGCAGGCAGGGTTTCGGGCAACAGGTTGATCACCACCACCAGGTTGAGCACCGCGAAAGCCGCCGCCAGCAGCAGGGGCAGGGTGAGGCTGAAACGGGCCAGAAGCCCTGCTAGCGCTGGCCCCAGGATGAAGGCCAGGCCGAAGGCCACCCCTAGCAGGCCAAAGGCCTTGGCCCGTTGTTCCGGTGGGGTGATGTCCGCGAGCACGGCGGTGGCAGTGGCGGCTGTACCACCGCTGAGTCCATCAATGAAGCGCGCCAGAAATAACAAGCCCAGGGGTACACCGGCCGCCAGGGCTCCCGGCCAGAATTGGGCCCAGGGCAGGATCAAGGTGGCGGCAAACAGGGAAAGCCCCAGGACCGAACCCGCCACGCAAGCGGTGATGACCGGTTTGCGTCCAAAGCGGTCGCTGAGGGCGCCGATCAAGGGGGTGCCGGTGAACTGGGCTAGGGCATAGGTGCCTGCCAGGGCCCCCAGGGTGCGTCCATCGTTGCTGAGCCCGGCCAGCAGATAGGGCAGCAGGGGAAACACCATGCTTTCCCCGAGCCGGTCGTTGAGCAGGGTGAGAAACACGCTCAGCAGGGTGGAGGGGCGCTGCCAGCGCAAAGGAAACCTGCGACGAAGGTCAGCATCCCATGGGGCTGCGAATCACTGGTAGAACGGGAACCTCACGGACGGGATTGAGGCGTGTTGCTGGCCGCCACCGGACTGCTCCTGGTGTTGTTTCTTGGGGCCCACCTGGGCGCTGTGGGGCTTGCCCTGGTGGATCCCCAGGTTTTCGAAACATGGAGCGCCACCATGCATGGCTGGTGGCCCCTGCCGATTCTGGAAGGGGCCCTGGTGGTTCTTTTCCTGCTCCATCCCCTCAAGGCGGCGGCCAAGGCGCTGGCCAATGCGGCCGCCGCCCCTGGGGTGCAGGGAGGGCGCCGCAGTCGCCGTGGCGGTGGCCTCGAAGCGCTGGCCGCCCTGGCCGCTCGCACCAGCCCCTGGAGCGGGGCGCTGTTGTTGCTGTTTCTGGTGGTGCACCTGGCCCAGTTGCGCTGGGTGCGCCCCCCCGCCGGTGGCGAACTGGCCGCCGTCAGGGCGGTGCTGGCCCAGCCCCAAGGGATGGCGCTTTATGGCGCTGCGGGGCTGGCGCTGGCCCTGCATCTGTTTCAGGGGGTGGAGAGTGCCCATCGCAGCCTGGGGCTGCTGGATGGGGCCAACGCTGGCCTGTTGCGCTGGCTCGGGCGCCTGGTGGCGCTGCTGGTGGGGGGTGGCTTCTGCTTGCTGAGCCTGGCCCTGGCCTGGGGGGTGCAGCCGTGAACGCAGCCGTGAACGCAAACGTGGGTGCAGGGGGGTGCACGCGCCACGATCCCCGGGTGCCGGCCGGTCCGTTTGGGGGCGCCTGGCAGCGCTACCGCCAGGATTTGCCCCTGATCAGTGCCTCCAATAAACGCCAGTTGCGGATCTTGGTGGTGGGCAGCGGCCTGGCGGGGGCGTCGGCGGCCGCCTCCCTGGCCGAACAGGGCTACCTGGTGAGCCTGATCATTTATCACGACAGTCCCCGGCGGGCCCACTCGGTGGCGGCCCAGGGGGGCATCAATGGCGCCAAGAATTACGCCAACGACGGTGACAGCGTCACCCGCCTGTTTCGCGACACCGTCAGGGGGGGTGATTTTCGGGCGCGGGAGGCCGGTTGTTTTCGCCTGGCCGAGCTCAGCACCGAGATCATTGACCAGTGTGTGGCCCAGGGGGTGCCCTTCGCCCGGGAGTACGGCGGCACCCTGGCTAACCGCAGCTTTGGCGGCGCCCTGGTGAGTCGCACCTTTTATGCCCGTGGCCAGACGGGCCAGCAGTTGTTGTACGGCGCCGTGCAGGCCCTGCTGAGGCAGGTGGAAGCGGGCCGGATTACGTTGCTGCCCCGCCGCGACCTGCTGGAGTTGGTTCTGGTCGATGGCGTGGCGCGGGGGGTGGTGTGCCGGCACCTTGTCAGCGGCGAACTGGAGACGTACACCGCAAATGCCGTGGTATTGGCGAGCGGTGGCTATTCCAACGTCTACTACCTTTCCACCAATGCGGTGAAGAGCAATGTCAGCGCCCTCTGGCGGGCCTTTCGCAAAGTGGCTGATTTCGCCAATCCCTGCTTCACCCAGATC
>JAPLIF010000003.1 GCA_026389255.1 Cyanobacteriota bacterium | reverse complement strand
CGAGCTTCTTGATGAGCTCAGCTTTTGCTGCCAGCTGGCGGCCAATCCCTGCCTGAGGCTCGGAGCCTTGGCCGATGAGATCCTCATCGAGCGCATCCGGGAGCTGCCTGAGCCCGAGCTCGATCCCGAGATCCTTGCCATGCTGCCCTATTAGGGGCAGCCGCTAGGAGCCTGTCGCACATAACCCACCCACAACCTCTCCGCAGACGCCCTTAAATCTGCCCAGATCCCTGTGACTGCAACGGTTTTGGGTGATAAACTGGCCTATGCGCAAGCCCAAGACTTTCCGTCCCTGGAACCCGGAACAGACCCTGCTCCTGCCGCCATCACCGGTGGACTGGCTGCCGGAGAACCATCTGGTGTTCTTCCTGCTGGATCTTGCGGCCGAGCTGGATCTGGGTGTCATCTACGCGATCTATCAGCAGCGGGATCCGCGTGGGGTCAAGGCTTATGAGCCCAGGATGATGGTGGTCTTGCTCCTCTACGCCTATTGCGTCGGGTTGCCCAGCTCCAGGAAGATCGAGAAGGCCTGCTGGGAGGACGCCGCCTTTCGTGTTCTGACCGGCAATCAGCAGCCAGACCACAGCCGCATCAGTGATTTTCGCCGTGTCCACCTTGATGCCTTGGCGGGACTGTTCGTGCAGGTGCTGCGCCTCTGCCAGAAGGCGGGTCTTGTGAGCCTGGGCAATGTGGCGCTGGATGGCACCAAGATGAAAGCCAATGCCTCAAAACACAAAGCGATGAGCCACGAGCGGATGCTCAAAGCCGAGGCCCAGCTGGAGGCGGAGATGGCCGCGCTGCTGCGCAAGGCCGAGCTGATCGACGCCCAGGAAGACGAGCGCTACGGCAAGGACAAGCGAGGCGATGAGCTGCCGCAGGAACTCCAGCGCCGGCAGGACCGGATTGAGGCGATCCGCAAGGCCAGAGCAGAGCTGGAAGCGGAGGCCGCCGCCGATCAGGCCCGCCAGCGCCAGCAGCAGGCCAAAGAGGCCGAACAACAGGTGGCTGAGGCTGAAACGACCCAAGCCGACGCCAAGACCAGAGAGAAGGCTGCACGCCGTGCCAAAGCCGCACGCCAACGCGCCGAGGCGGCTCGGCAGCTGGCCACCGAGAAGGCTGAGGCAGCGGGCCGGAAGACCCCAGATCTGGAGGTCAGCGCTGATCCCCAGGCGATGCCCAGCCGCAACCTGCCCACCGATGCAGCCGGAAATCCAAAAGGCACGGCCCAGCGCAATTTCACTGACCCGGACAGTCACATCCTTAAAGGTGGGGACGGCTGGATTCAGGGCTACAACTGCCAGGCCGCTGTCGATGGCGATCACCAGGTGATCGTGGCGGTCGGGATCAGCAACCAGGCGAGTGATGCCTCCCATCTCCTGCCCATGGTCGAGCGGATCGTCGCCAACACCGGCCAGCTACCGGACAAGCTGATCGCAGATGCGGGCTACTGCAGCACAGGCAACATCGAGACCGTTGAGCAGCGCAAGCTCAATGCCTACGTCTCCACGAGCAGGCAGCAACACGGCAAACGGCCCCGTTCCTCAAGGGGGCCAACACCACGGGATCTGGATGCCCGTGGCCGGATGGACCGCAAGATCCGCTCCAAGGCAGGCCAAGCGATCTACGCCCTGCGCAAGACGATCGTCGAGCCGGTGTTTGGCCAGATCAAAGCAGCCAGAGGCCTAGATCGCTTCTTGTTACGGGGTCTCGAGAAGGTGAATGGGGAATGGCACTTGATGGCCATCACCCACAACCTCCGCAAGCTGCACAGGGCCGCACTGGCGGGAGCCTGAGGGAGGGGCCGGCGGAAGGCCAATCTCACGGAGTCAACACAACAGAGCCAGGTCTCCGGTTCTGAGTCGGGGGGGAGTGGCGTGGCTCTGATGCTTTGTGCGACAAACTCCTAGCCCCCTGAGGTCTGTCATGCCCCCCAGCTCCGAACCTTCCCGCTCCGGCACTGCCGTGCTCCTCTCCGCCCCGGGCCTGAGCGTGGTCGCACTGGTGCTCTTTGTGCTGTTCGGCTCGCTGGTGACCCCAGCCCTGTTCCCGTTGCAGCTGCTGGATCCGGCCTGGCAGTTGCGCTTCGCTGGCACCTTGATCAACAGCGCCCCCTTCCCCCTGCTGGGCCTGGCCCTGCTGCAGATCGCCGTCGAGTTGGGGGCCCATAATCCGCAGCTCAAAAGCCGCCAGAAGTTCTGCAGCCAGTTGGCGGTGGCCGTCGCCCTCGGGTTCCTGCTGCTTTTGCCCCTGCAGACCATCGCCGGCCTGCAGACCAGCCGCACATTGAATACCGCCCAGGCCTCCCGCATCCAGGGCGCCGAACGGCGCTTGGTGGTGTTGCGGCAGGCCGTAGCCAGCGCCACCAGCAACGAAGAGATCAACCAACGGCTGCAGCGCCTACAAGGCCCGGTGCTTGGCCCCGCCGACATTGCCCAGCCCTTGCCGTTGCTCAAAGCCCAGGTAGGCGCCGTGCTCGATCAGGCCGCCATGCAGATCGCTCGGGAACGCCAGGCCACCCCTCCGACCAATCCCTGGCGCTTGCTGCCCGAGCTGCTCCGCAACGGCATCGCCTGCCTGGCGCTGGCCCTCGGCTTTGCCGCCCTGGCGGTGCGGCCCGGTTCGGAGCGTTCGCTGCTGCAGGAGTGGCAGGGGTGCTGGTCAGGTCTGCTCAAAAGCCTGCGGCAACGCCGGGCTTCCAGTGGCTCCGCTTCCACCTCCAATGCGGAGTACTTCCGCCAGATCCGGGGGATCGTGACCACCCGGACGACTGACTGCGTTGACGCCAGGTTGAGGATCGCCAGGAGCACGTCGGCCATCCGAACCACGCTGGAGATCGAAGCAAAGCGTTGGCCACCGCATCGGCCTGATCAGCGAGACTGAGCCCAATCAAGGCCCGCATCCAGGGCTCTCCCCCTGCACCCATGGTCGCCAGCGCCCCAGGCACCCTCCGCGACGCCCGTGCGGCCCAGGCCAGTGGCGCTGCAGCTCGCGCCTTCCCCCTGGCGGCGATCACCGGCCACGGCACCCTCAAGCTGGCGCTGCTGCTGGCAGCGGTGGATCCGGGGCTCGGTGGGGTGGTGATCGCTGGCGGCCGGGGCACCGGCAAGTCCGTGCTGGCCCGCGGCCTCCACGCCCTGCTGCCGCCGATCGATGTGCTCGATCTGGGCAGCGGCGCCAGCCCGTTCCACCACGATCCGCGCCGCCCCGACGAGTGGGACGACGCCACCCGCAGCCGCATCACCGCCCTGGGCGGAGATGCTGACGGCCTCGACACCAATGCCCTGCTGCCCACCCTGGTGACGGCGGCACCCATCGTGCAGGTGCCCCTGGGCGTCACCGAGGACAGGCTGCTCGGTTCGGTCGATGTGACCACCTCCCTGGCCGCCGGGGCGCCGGTGTTCCAGCCCGGCCTGCTGGCGGAGGCCCATCGCGGCGTGCTCTACGTGGACGAGCTCAACCTGCTCGACGACGGCATCACCAACCTGCTGCTGGCCGCGATCGGCAGCGGCGAGAACCGGATCGAGCGCGAGGGGCTGAGCCTCTCCCACCCCTGCCGCTGCCTACTGATCGCCACCTACAACCCCGAGGAGGGGGCGGTGCGCGACCACCTGCTCGATCGCTTCGCCATC
>JAPLIF010000277.1 GCA_026389255.1 Cyanobacteriota bacterium | reverse complement strand
CATGGGCCTCATCCAGCAGCAGCAGGGCCTGGTAGCGGCGGCACAGGGCCTCCATTGCGGCCACATTGGGGCTGGTGCCGTCCATGCTGAAGAGGGTTTCGCTCACCACCACCAGCCGGCGCGGTGGACCGGCAGGGGCCTGGTGGGCGCGCTCCAGGCGACGCTCCAGGTCGGCCAGGTCGTTGGGGGCAAAGCGCTGCAGGCGGGCCCCGCTGGCCCGCACCCCCAGCAACAGCGAATGGTGGCAATGGCGATCGGCCAGCACCAGGGTGTGGCGGTCGGCGAGAGCCACGAGGGCAGCAAGGTTGGCCTGGAAGCCGCTGGGGAACAACAGCACCTGGTCACGGCCCAGCCACTCGGCCAGGTGCCGCTCCAGTTGCCCGTGGATCGGTCGGCTGCCGGACACCAAACGGGAGGCTCCGGCCCCCAGACCACTGGCGGCCAGCTCTGCAGCGGCGGCCTCTACAACGGCCGGATGGCGGCTGAAACCGAGATAGTCATTGCTGGCCAGATCCAGAAGGAGGGGACCCAGGGAGGGCTCCAAGGGCGCCAACCCCTGGGAACGCATCGCTCCGCTGCCAGCGGGCAGGTAGGTCAGCAACCGCCTGCGCCGCTCGCCCGGCAGGGCGGCCAGCTCTTGCTCAAGTTGCCGGGACCAGATGCTCAGGGGCCGAAAGGCGGTGGGGTCCAGTTTGCTTGAGGGCGACCGGGCAGCAGCCATCTGCCGTACCGCCCGGGCAGCAGACCAAACCGTGAAGTCATCCCCCAACCGGCCCCATCACGACGCCAACAGCAACACCTCCTGGTGGCGCCGGCTCAGGGCCCGCTGGGCCTCAATTGCCGCGGGGCTGGGGGGCTGGTCCAGGGCGGCCTGCCATTGCTGCAGCAGGTCTTCCACCTGCTGGGGCTGGGCCAGGTCCTGGTCGCCGCAACCGATGGCCGCCGCCGCCGCCGACACCTTGGGGTCGTAGCTGAGGGCGGTGCAGGGGCTGCCGGCCAGGGCCGCCAGGATCAAACCGTGCAAGCGCATCGCCAGCACCAGACCCGCATCCGCGAACAGCTCCAGGGCCTCTTGGGGGTCGGCGACAAGCACTTCCGAGCTGCGCTGGCGCAGGGCCTCGGGCACCAGCCCCTGCTGATCGAGCCCCTGCAACAGGCCGCGGTCCTGTTCCTGGTGGAAGGGCAGCCAAAGCACGGGGCGATCCGGGGCCAGCTGGGCCAGGGCCTTCAAAAGGGTGGCCCAGCCCTGGGCCGAAAGGTGGGTGACCGGCCGCCAGCACAGCACAACCGGCCCACCGGCCCCATGCCAGGGTCCGCGCCGCGCCAGGGACCAGACCGGATCACTGCCCACCAGCCCCTCCACCCCCCAACCGCGGGCCAGGGCGGCCGAGGCCCCATCGCGCCAGCTGATGGCCGTCGCCTGGGGCAGCAACGCCCGCACCAGGGCCCGGCTGCGCCGCCGCCGCAGGGGTCCCAGTCCCTGGGCCCATAGCAGCACCGGTTTGCCCTGCAACCGGGCCGCCGCCATCAACAGCGCGTAATAGATGAGGCTGCGCAGGCTGGTGGCGTCCTGCAGCAAACTGCCGCCCCCCAACACCAGGGCATCGCAGCCCCCCAGGGCCTGCAGCACCCCCCCCAATCGGGTGCGATCGGTGGTCTTGACCCCGAAACGCTGGCGCACCTGCTCCTGGTCGCGGGCGGTGACCACGGGCCGGCAGCTCCGGGGCAGCTGGTCCAGCAGCACGGCCAGCAGGGCGTCATCGCCGAGGTTGTGTTCGCCGTAGTACCCGCAGATCAGTACAGCCGTAGCCAACCGCGGTGAAGCCATCCACGCACCCCGAAGCGTTGCAGCCGAAGCTACGCACCGACAGGACGATCTGCCTGGGGGCCAGAGCTCAATCCTTGCGGGGGTTGGCTTGGGCAACACGGCGCCGCAACGGGCGGCTCCAGCCAAAGGCGGCACCGATGCCGACTAAGGGCAGGGGGCCGGGGACAGGATTGGGGTTTCGCATCCCTGAATCAAACGCATAGATGGCCCCTCTGTTGTTGGCACCGCCAATTGCCGTGGTGCCGTAAAAGATGCCATTCCCCACGGCTGTCAGCGCAGCGGTGGGATTTTGGCCATTGGAACCATCAAAGCTGTCCTGGAGAATGATCGCAGCCACGGCCGAATCAAAGGCAAAGATGGCTCCTTTATCCCTGGCGCCGCCTTTGAGCGTGGTCCCGAAGTAAAGACCATTGCTTGCTGCGCTCAGCTCGGCCCAGGGTTGGAAGCCATTGAGACCGCTGAAGCTGTCCTGGAGGGTGATGGCACCGCTGGCCGCATCAAACGCAAAGATGGCCCCTTGATTACTGGCGCCGCCGAATTCGGTGGTGCCGTAGTAAAGGCCATTCCCCGCTGGGATCAGCGCTGCTCTGGGATAAGCACCATTGGCGCCACTAAAGCTGTCCTTGAGGCTGATGGCACCGGTGGTTGAATCAAACGCAAAAATGGACCCCTTGTCACTGGCGCCACCGCTGAAGGTAGTGCCGTAATAAAGGCCATTCCCCGCTGCGGTCAGCGCGGCATAGGGC
>JAPLIF010000109.1 GCA_026389255.1 Cyanobacteriota bacterium | reverse complement strand
GGCCGCCTTCTGGGTTTCGGCCCGTAGGTAGGAGCCCGTCACGATGGATTCAACCCGCTTCATCTGGTGGGGAATCGTGTAATACCGATGGGTGGGTTGCAAGAGACCCCGTTCCGCCAGGGATTCATTGCCCACTTTCTTGCGTAACTTGATGACCGCATCAAAGATCGCTTCGGGCCGGGGTGGGCAACCAGGCAGGTAGAGATCCACCGGAATCAGCTTGTCCACCCCACGGACGGCGGTGGTCGAATCAGCCGAAAACATGCCGCCGGTGATCGTGCAGGCCCCCATGGCAATGACGTACTTGGGCTCGGGCATCTGCTCGTACAGACGCACGAGGGCTGGAGCCATTTTCATCGTGACAGTTCCGGCCACGATGATCAGATCGGCCTGTCTGGGGCTGGAGCGGGGCACCAGTCCGAAACGGTCGAAATCGAAGCGGGAACCGAGCAGGGCCGCAAATTCAATGAAGCAACAGGCGGTGCCATACAGCAGGGGCCAGAGACTGCTGAGCCGGGCCCAGTTATGGAGATCATCCAAACTTGTGAGGATGATGTTTTCTGAGAGGTCGGCGGTGACGGCCGGCGCGCCGAGGGGGCCACAGCTGGCAGCCCTCAGGTCACGCAGGGCGGCAACGGAAGGGGAATCGGAAGGGGTCAAAGTCATGGAACTCTGGGTCAGCTCCACTCGAGGGCGCCCTTGCGCCAGGCATAGGCAAGGGCGACCACAAGAATGGTGATAAAAATCAGGGCCTCAATGAAGGCCAGCAGGCCGAGGCGGTGGAAAGCCACGGCCCATGGATAAAGAAACACGGTCTCGACATCGAAGATGACGAAGACCAGGGCAAACATGTAGTAACGAATATTGAACTGAATCCAGGCACCCCCGATGGGCTCCATCCCGGACTCATAGGTGAGCTCGCGCTCCCCTTGGCGGCTCTTGGGGGAGAGCAGCTTGTTCGTGACCAAAGCCAGCACGGGGACGGCAGTGGCAATCAATAGGAACCCCAGGAAAGCGTCGTAACCGGGGAGCACGAACATTGTTGACCAGTCCGATCGGGCTCCAGTCTGACATCCTTAAGCCCGGCTGGGGGTCAGTGGCCCCTGACCGGTGGGGCTGGATAGAGTTTCAGGGCCCTGAACCGCCACCGCATGAGCAGCGACGTCCCGGGCGATCCCCAACCTGGCGAAGATCGGCTCATGCCCCAGCCGGATGGCACCCCGCCCGCCAGCGCGACCGACGGCTCCAGCGCCGAGGCCACGGCCACCGCTGCAGCCACCGCCCCTGATCCAGACCCTGATCTGGCCCAAGATCCGGCCAGCGATCCTGGCAGTGATCCGGCCAGCCACCGCTTTGAATGCCGCAGCTGTGGCTTTGTGTATGACCCGGCCGAAGGGGTGCGCAAGCTGGCGATTGAACCGGGCACTCCCTTTATGGAGCTGGATGCCTCCAGCTTCCGTTGCCCGGTGTGCCGCAGCCGGGTGGTGGCCTTCATGGACATCGGTCCCCGGAACAAACCCAGTGGCTTTGAGGAAAACCTCAACTTCGGCCTGGGCGTCAACCGCCTGACCCCCGGCCAGAAGAACGTGCTCATTTTTGGTGGCTTCGCCCTGGCGATCGCCTTCTTCCTTTCTCTGTATTCGTTGCGCTGATGTCCGCCTCCCTGCCCCGCCCCGCCGACCGCGGCCCCCTGCGGCTGCTGCTGTCCCTTTTCAGCCTGGTGCTGGCCCTGGGCCTGGGTCTTGGCCTGACGGGCTGCGTGGCGACCGGCCTACCCCTGGCGGCCGCCAGTCCCTGGCAAGAAGTGCCGCTGGACACCCGTTCCAGCCCGTTGGGTGTGGCCTTCAGCGACAGCCGCCACGGCTTCCTGGTGGGCAGCAACCGCCTGATCATGGAAACCAACGACGGCGGTGCCAGCTGGCAGGAGCGGGCCCTGGACCTGCCGGTGGACGAAAACTTCCGCCTGATCAGCATCGATTTTCGCGGCAAGGAAGGCTGGATCGTCGGCCAGCCGGGACTGCTGCTGCACAGCGACGACAACGGTCAGAGCTGGACCCGCCTTTTGCTCGACACCAAACTGCCTGGTGAGCCTTACCTGATCACGGCCCTGGGCCCCCAGGAGGCCGAACTGGCCACCAATGTGGGGGCCATCTACCGCAGCGCTGACGCCGGCAACAGCTGGCAGGCCCTGGTGGGCGACGCGGCGGGGTCGGTGCGGGACCTGCGCCGCGACGGCCAGGGCCGTTACGTGAGCGTCAGCAGCCTGGGAAATTTCTATGCCACCTGGGAACCGGGCCAGGCCACCTGGCAGCCCCATCAACGGGTCAGCAGCCAGCGACTGCAATCCATGGGCTTCCAACCCGATGGGGGCCTATGGATGCTGGCCCGGGGCGCCCAGCTGCGCTTTGACGCCGGCACCCCTGAAGAACCCGACTGGAGCAAACCGGTGATCCCGATCACCAATGGCTTCGGCTATCTCGACCTGGCTTGGGATCCCCAGGGGACCCTCTGGACCGGTGGCGGCAGCGGCACCCTGCTGAGCAGCGCCGATGGCGGCAAGAAGTGGAGCAAGGATCCGGTGGGCGCCAGCCAGCCCAGCAACTTCACCCGCATCGTTTTTCCTGGCGATGGCAAGGGATTTGTGTTCGGGGAGCGGGGCTCACTGCTGCGCTGGGTCGGTTGAAGGGCAGCAACTGCATCCCTGTGTAACCAAGCCGGGGGCAGGGGGCCAGCCACCCCCGATCGGCCCCTAGGATCTTTGGGCTGAATGCTTCTTGCTATGGCTGCCGGCTCTACGGGTGAACGCCCGTTTTTCGAGATCATCACGAGCATCCGCTACTGGGTGATCCATGCGGTCACCCTGCCCGCCATCTTTCTGGCCGGCTTCTTCTTTGTGTCCACCGGCCTGGCCTACGACGCCTTTGGCACGCCCCGCCCTGATGCCTACTTCCAAGCCCAGGAAGCCAAGGCTCCAGTGGTGAGCAAGCGTTACGAAGGCAAAGCCCAGCTTGACCTGCGCTTGCAATAAGCCATGACCCAATTCTCTGCTCCCACCACGCCGCGCAACTACCCGATCTTCACGGTGCGCTGGCTTTCCGTCCATGCCCTTGGCATTCCCACGGTCTTTTTCCTGGGTGCCCTGGCCGCCATGCAGTTCGTCCGCCGCTGAATACCGCCATGCAGCGCAATCCCAACCCCAACCAACTCCCGGTTGAACTGAACCGCACCAGCCTCTATTTGGGTATGTTGATCGTTTTCGTCACCGGCATTCTGTTTTCCAGCTACTTCTTCAACTGACGGAGATCGACCATGAGCGGCAAACCAAGAACAATGCCCGACGGTCGGATCCCCTACCGCCTGCCCGATGGCCGGCCCGCCGTGGCCTGGAAAAGCCGGTGGACCGAAGGAGCCCTGCCCCTCTGGCTGGTGGCCACCGCCGGTGGCATGGCCGTGATCTTTGTCCTGGGCCTGTTCTTTTATGGCTCCTATGTGGCGGTGGGTTCGGCCTGATCCAGGCTGATCCCCTCAGGATTTAAGGATGGGCCCCAGGGCCCATTTTTTGTGGGCAAGCGGTGGAAAAAGCCCGTTTCCGATGGGCTAGGGGGGCGATTTCCACTGTTTTTGTGGCCCCCGACCTGCCCTGGCCCGCCTCATTCCCTGCCCAATAGTTCCTGCACCGCTGCCCCGATCGGTAGGCGTCGATCCTGGCGCTGGGGGTCCCGCAGGTGTTTGAGCACCACCACCGCCTCGGCCGCCTCTTCCTCACCCGCCACCGCCGCCCAGACGGCGCCACTTTTGTCGGCCCGTTTGAACTGCTTAGCAAAGGCGGCGCCGCTGGCATCGCGCTCCACCACTAGACCAGCCTGGCGGCCCTGGCGGCAAAGCCCCAGGGCTAGCCGTTCGGCGGCGGCGCCGCGGCTGATCACATACAGATCCGGCGCCGCCGCTGCGGCAATGGCCCCCTGGGCCTGGCTGAGCAGCAACACCAACCGCTCCAGGCCGATCGCCCAACCCACCGCCGCCGTAGCCGGCCCGCCCAGCTGCTCGACCAGGCCGTCGTAACGGCCGCCGCCGCAGACGGTGGCCTGGGCACCGAGCTGGCTGCTGGTGATCTCAAAGGCGGTGTGGCCGTAGTAATCGAGGCCCCGCACCAGGCGGGGGTTGAGCACAAAGGGAATGCCGAGGGCTTCGAGGGCCTGGCGCACCTGGCTGAAGCGCTCGTGGCTGTCGCCGCAGAGGGCAGCGGCCAGGGTGGGGGCGCCGGCCAGCAGGGCCTGGGTGTCGGCGTTCTTGGAATCGAGCACCCGCAGGGGGTTGGTGCTGATGCACTTTTGGGAATCGGCATCGAGCTGGTCGTGGTGGGCCTCCAACCAGCTCACCAGTTCGGCCCGGTAGCGCAGCCGGTCGTCGGCGCTGCCGAGGGAGTTGATCTCCAGTTGCAGGCCGCCGACGCCAAGGTCGGCCAGCAGGTCCCAGGCGACGGCGATCGCCTCGGCATCGCTGGTGGCATCGGCCACGCCCAGCAGCTCGACACCAATCTGGTGGAACTGGCGCTGGCGGCCGGCCTGGGGGCGTTCGTAGCGGAACATCGGCCCGCCGTACCAGAGCCGCTGGGGCCCCTGGGCCAGCAGGCCGTGCTGAATCGCCGCCCGCACCACCGAGGCGGTGCCCTCCGGCCGCAGGGTGCAGCTGCGTTCGCCGCGATCGATGAAGGTGTACATCTCCTTGCCGACCACATCGGTGGCCTCGCCGATGCCGCGGGCGAACAGCTCGGTGGCCTCCAGCAGGGGCGTGCGGATCTCGCGGATGGCGGCGCGGCGAAAGTGCTCGCGGGCCGTGGACTCAAGCTGCTGCCAAAGGGGGGTGTGCTCCGGCAGCAGATCAACCATGCCGCGCAGGCTCTGGAGCGATGCCAAGGATTCGAGTCGCAATGCCCCCTAGTTTGCCTGGGACTCCGGGGGGCTCAAACGCCGTAATA
>JAPLIF010000028.1 GCA_026389255.1 Cyanobacteriota bacterium | reverse complement strand
AGGTGATCAGGGCAAGTTCCGCTTCGGAGCGGTCGATGCCGGCGATGTCCGCCAGTTCCGCCAGGCTGAGGGGACGGCCTTTCAGATAGAGAATGGCTTCAAGCCTGGCCGGTAGGGATAGGCCATGGCTTGGGGCCAGGGGCACGATCGGGCCGACCTCTTGGGGGTTGGATCCGCTGGACATCCGAACTCCAGCTTCTTACTGCTTTCAAGTTATCGCAGGCCTCAGGGGGCCAGGGCCGCGATCGCCGGTTCCGGCAGGCTGTCCTGTTGGCCGAGAAACAGGCGGTAGGCAGGATTGTCGGTCTCTTCCCAGTGCTGATAGGGCAGTTGGGCGACGAAGTGCTCCCAGTCGCTGGTTTCAGCCGGGGGAACCTGGACTCCGACGACGATGCTGCCAACATCGGCGCCGTGGTTGCGGTAGTGGAAGATGCTGATGTTCCAGTTGGGATGCAGGGCGGAGACAAAGGCCATCAAGGCCCCCGGCCTTTCCGGAAATTCAAAGCGGTAAAGGCGTTCCTGGCCCACCCCCGTCGCCTGGCTGGCTGCGGCGCCCAGGCGGCCCCCCACCATGTGGCAAAGGTGCAGTTTGGCCAGCTCATTGCCGGTGAGGTCCAGGCAGCCGAAGCCGCCTCCCTCCAAATCGGCGATCAACTGCCGGGTGTCGCCGGGGTCGCGGCTTTGCACCCCCACAAAAATATGGGCCACCCGGGGATCGGCGAGTCGGTAGCTGAATTCGGTGAGGTTGTGGCCGCCCAGCAGGCTGCAGAAGCGCCGCAGGCTGCCCGGCTGTTCGGGAATGTTCACCGCCAGGAAGGCCTCCCGCTGTTCGCCGATTTCGGCCCGTTCGGCGACGAACAGCAGGCGCTCGAAATTCATGTTGGCCCCGCAGGCCACGGCCACCAAGGTGCGATCCCGGAGGCCCCGGGCCTGGACATCGGCCTTCATGCCGGCCACGGCCAGGGCGCCGGCGGGCTCGAGGATCGAGCGGGTGTCCTCGAAGACGTCCTTGATGGCCGCACAGATGGCGTCGGTGTCCACAGTCACCATGCGGTCCACGTAGAGCTGGGCCAGGGGAAAGGTGTGTGCGCCCACCTGCTTGACAGCAACGCCGTCGGCGAACAGGCCCACCTGCTCAAGACGCACCCGCTCGCCGCAGGCCAGGGAACGGGTCATGGCATCGGCATCAACGGGTTCAACACCGACCAGCTGCACCTGGGGCCAGAGGCTTTTGACATAGGCGCCGATGCCGGCGATCAGTCCACCACCGCCGACGGCCACATAGATGACATCCGGCGGCTCCGAACACTGGCGCAGGATCTCAATGGCGATGGTGCCCTGGCCGGCGATCACTTCCGGATCGTCGAAGGGATGGATGAAGCAGAGCCCCCGCTTGATCTGGAGCCGATGGGCCTCCTGGCAAGCTTCGTCGTAGGTGTCTCCGTGCAGCACGACCTCGGCACCGCGGGCCGCCACCGAGCGCACCTTGACGCCAGGGGTGGTCACGGGCATCACGATCACCGCCTGACAGCCCAGCCGCTGGGCCGCCAAGGCGACCCCCTGGGCATGGTTGCCGGCGCTGGCGGCGATGACGCCCCGATCCAACTCTTGACGGCTGAGGCCAACCATTTTGTTGAAGGCCCCCCGCAGCTTGAAGCTGAAGACGGGCTGGAGGTCTTCCCGTTTGAGCAGGACCCGGTTGCCGAGCCGGGCCGAGAGGTTGGGGGCCGGATCGAGGGGCGATTCAATCGCGACGTCGTAGACCCGGGCGCGCAGGATGCGCTGCAGGTAGGTGGGGTCTTCGGACACGCCGCTGGGGGGGCAAAGGGCCGGACTGGGGGTTCCAGTGTGACAAGCCGGGAACCCCCTTGACAGGGAAGGCCCCGTGCCTCGTTGGCGGGCGTAGATTGGTTGCTCCTGTCTGTGGCCGCATGCACCTCAGCGAGCTGAGCCATCCCAATCAGCTGCAGGGCCTTAGCACCGCAGAACTTGAGCGACTCGCTGTCCAGATCCGGGAGAAACATCTGGAGGTGGTTTCCACCAGCGGGGGCCATCTGGGACCCGGCCTGGGTGTGGTGGAGCTGACCCTGGCCCTGTATCAGACCCTGAACCTTGATGAAGACCGGATCGTGTGGGATGTGGGACACCAGGCCTACCCCCATAAATTACTGACCGGTCGCTATAGCAATTTCCATACCCTGCGCCAGAAGGGCGGGGTGGCCGGCTACCTCAAGCGCAGTGAAAGTCCCTTCGACCATTTCGGTGCAGGCCATGCCTCCACCAGCATTTCGGCGGCCCTGGGCATGGCCTTGGCCCGGGATCGGCGCGGTGAATCCTTCCGTTGTGTGGCCGTAATCGGTGACGGCGCCCTCACCGGGGGCATGGCTCTCGAAGCCATCAACCATGCCGGCCACCTGCCCAACACCCGCATGCTTGTCGTCCTCAACGACAACGACATGTCGATCTCCGCGCCGGTGGGAGCCTTGTCCACCCACCTCAATCGCATGCGGTTGAGCAAGCCGGTGCAGTTCCTTTCCGGCAACGCGGAGGAGGCGATTCGCCACCTGCCCTTCTTGCACGGCGAGTTGCCCGCCGAGTTGCGCAACCTCAAGGAGAGCATGCGCCGTCTGGCCGTGCCCAAGGTGGGTGCGGTCTTCGAAGAATTGGGCTTCACCTATGTGGGCCCGGTGGATGGCCATGACATCGCCGAGATGGTGCGCACCTTCCAGGCCGCCCACCGGGTGGATGGGCCGGTTTTGGTGCATGTGGCCACCACCAAGGGCAAGGGATATCCCTATGCCGAAGCGGACCAGGTCGGCTACCACGCCCAGTCCGCCTTCGACCTGGCCTCGGGCAAGGCCTACCCCTCCACCAAGCCGAAGCCGGCTAGCTACAGCAAGGTCTTTGGCCAGACCCTGGTGAAGATTTGTGAACACAATCCCCTGGTGGTTGGTATCACGGCGGCCATGGCGACGGGCACAGGCCTGGACCTGCTGGAAAAGGCCCTGCCAAATCAATACTTCGATGTGGGCATCGCCGAACAGCACGCTGTGACGATGGCCGCCGGCATGGCCTGCGAGGGTCTGCGGCCGGTGGTGGCCATTTACAGCACCTTTCTGCAGCGGGCCTACGACCAGCTGATCCACGATGTCGGCATCCAGAAGTTGCCGGTCATCTTCGTGCTGGATCGGGCCGGCATCGTCGGCGCCGATGGACCCACCCATCAGGGCCAGTACGACATCAGCTATCTGCGGGCGGTGCCCAACTTCACCGTGATGGCCCCCAAGGACGAGGCCGAATTGCAGCGCATGCTGGTCACGTCCATCGCCCACGACGGTCCTTGCGCGATCCGTTTTCCCCGGGGCGAAGGCGAGGGTGTTCCCCTGATGGAAGAGGGTTGGCAACCCCTGGAGATCGGCCGCGCCGAACTCCTCACCAATGGCGATGACCTGCTGATCGTGGCCTATGGCTCGATGGTGGCGCCGGCGATGGCCACGGCCGGCCTGCTGCAGGAAAAGGGAGTGCGGGCCACGGTGGTCAATGCCCGTTTCGTGCGTCCTTTGGATACGGACCTGATCCTGCCCTTAGCCCGCCGCATCGGTCGCGTTGTCACCATGGAGGAGGGCTCCCTAGCCGGTGGCTTTGGCGCCGCCGTTGTGGAGGCCTGCAGCGACGCCGAAGTGCTGGTGCCGATTTTCCGCATCGGCATCCCCGATGTGCTCGTCGACCATGCCAGTCCCGACGAAAGCAAGCAGAGCCTGGGGTTGACTCCTACCCAGATGGCCCATCGCATTCTGGAGCGCTTCGGGGTGCCCCTAGAAGCAGATCGCGTGGCGGGTCGTCAGCCGTTGATGGCTTGAGGTCTGCACCCCTTGGACCATGCCTAGTGGGGGTAGGTAAAACCACAAAGAAAGGTAGGCAGAGCCGCAAAAAAAAGCCGGGCCCAAGGGCATGGCTTTTTTGCGATGGCCGCGGCGTTCAGAGCACGCCGCGGGAGGCCAGGCCCTGGATGGCGCCCATGCCCAGGATGTGACCCAGGCTGATGGTGCCGAGCATGGCGCCGTGGCTGAGGCCTCCGAACAGGGAGGAGCTGGGCAGTTGCAGGCCCACGTTGGGCTGCTTGATGGTGGCCTTACCGATGGCAATGGCGATGATGTTGGCAACGATCATCACCAGGGCCACCTTGGGGGACCAGGAGATGGTGGCGGGAGCCAGGGCCAGAAGGGGGGTGATCATGATTCAGAAGCCGACACCCCATCCTCCGGGGGGCGCGGGCCCTGGGGGCCAGGCCGTAAGACTTGTTCACCAGGGCGCCACTGCACAAAGCCCATCACCACCAGCAGATTGCTGAGGGTCAGGAACGCCTCCGCCCCCCCGTGCAGGCCATCGACATCGGCCAGCAGCTTGCCGTAGCGCACCTGGGCCACGATGGCCGCGGCGATGGTGACGGCCACGAAGACCAGGGTCATGCGGAAGCCCTGGAGCGCCAGCCTGGGAAAGCCCCGCACCTTGGCCGCCCAGTAGAGAAAGGCGAGATAGGGCAGCAGGGACAGCACAAAAAAGGGAGCCGGATCCACGGTCTCCAGCCAGGTGAGCAGGCGGGGAATTTCAGGGGGCATCGCTGGAGATTGCGCTGGCCGTTGGACGCCGTTGCAGGCGCAGCAGGTTGAAGGCGGCCCCGGCCAGGGCCAGGTTGCCCAGGGCCGTCAGGCCGGCCTGAAAAACCACCAGCCCCTTAAGGGCATTGCTGTTGTCAAAGAGATGCCAGGTGCAGGCCGCCATGGCGCTGGCCAGGGCGGGCACCATGGCCAGCGCTAGCCAGCGCCAGCCCGGTTCCTGGCGGCTGCGGCCGAAGGACTCGACGGCGATGATCGCCAGGATCCACTCCAGCACCGAGGTGACGTGGATCCACCAGGTGCCCAGGGACAGGGCATGCATCGGCCACGGGCAAGGATTCATAATTTAGGGGCCCGGCCCCTGCAACCGGGCCAGCCGGCCGATTGGATC
>JAPLIF010000224.1 GCA_026389255.1 Cyanobacteriota bacterium | reverse complement strand
GCCGACGTCGTCTTGGTGGTGGCCGATGCCGTCGAGGCCAGCCTGGATGATGTTGGTGACCTGGATGAAGCCAGCGACGAGGGGAAAGACAGCCGCAGTGCCCGGGCCCTGAGCAGTATCAAGGTGGGACCCAAGGGCGTCTACACCGAGGATTCCATCCGCGTCTATCTGCAGGAAATCGGCCGCATTCGCCTCCTGCGACCGGATGAGGAAATCGAACTGGCCCGCAAGATCGCCGACCTGCTGCAGCTGGAGGAACTAGCCACCCAGTTCGAAACCGACCACGGCCATTATCCCGACACCAAAGAATGGGCCGCTCTTGTCGAGATGCCCTTGATCAAGTTCCGGCGCCGGTTGATGCTGGGGCGACGGGCCAAGGAAAAAATGGTGCAATCCAACCTCCGTTTGGTTGTATCCATTGCCAAGAAATACATGAATCGTGGCCTGTCTTTCCAAGATTTGATTCAGGAAGGAAGCCTTGGCCTGATTCGGGCCGCCGAAAAATTCGACCACGAAAAAGGATACAAATTCTCCACCTACGCCACTTGGTGGATCCGCCAGGCCATCACCCGCGCCATTGCCGACCAGAGCCGCACCATCCGCCTGCCGGTCCATCTCTACGAAACCATCTCCCGCATCAAGAAAACGACCAAAACCCTCTCCCAGGAATTCGGCCGCAAACCCACCGAAGAGGAAATTGCTGAGAGCATGGAGATGACCATCGAAAAACTACGTTTTATCGCCAAGTCAGCCCAGCTGCCCATTTCCCTCGAAACTCCTATCGGCAAAGAGGAAGACTCCAGGCTGGGTGATTTTATCGAAGCGGACATCGAAAACCCCGAACAAGATGTCGCCAAAAATCTTTTACGTGAAGATTTGGAGGGGGTTCTGGCCACCCTCAGCCCCCGCGAACGCATTCGCCAAATCGAAGCCAAGGCCCTGCGCAAACTGCGCCATCCCAACCGCAATGGCGTTCTGAAGGAATACATCAAGTAGGGCATCCCCCCCCTTGAAACCCAATCTGAAGCTCTCGATCGTTCTACCAACCTATAACGAACGCGACAACATTGCCCCGATCGTGGCCAAGCTCACTGACTTGGCCAACGACTATCGACTTGAAATACTATTTGTAGACGACGACTCAGCCGATGGCACGGCCGATGAGATCCTGCGACTCTCCCGTTGCCATGATTTCATTAGGCTGGTGCGGCGGATTGGTCGCTTTGGCCTCTCCAGCGCCATCAAGGAAGGTCTGCTGAATGCCACCGGCGAATTGGTGGTGGTCATGGACAGCGACGGCCAGCACGAGCCGGCGGCCGTGCGGGAGTTGCTGGAGCTGCTGCGATCGTCTGACAGCGATCTGGTGATCGGCAGCCGCTTTCACACCGAGGCGGCGATCCTGGGCCTCAGCCAGCAGCGCCAGCGCAACTCCAACCTGGCCAACCGGGTGGCCAAGTTCAGCCTGCCTGGTTATCGCCACTTGACGGACTACATGAGCGGTTTCTTTGGCCTCGTCCCCGAACGCTGCCTGCCCTGGGTAAGGCAAGTCGACGTCAACGGTTTCAAGTTTCTCTATGAGCTGCTGGCCATCAGCCACGGCCAGCTCAAGGTGAGCGAAATTCCCCTGAGTTTCCAGCCCCGGACGAGCGGCGAATCGAAGCTGAATCTTGCCGTGGTTTGGGATCTTGGCCTCTCCATTCTGCATACATTGGTAGGCCGTTTACTGCCGCGCCGCGCCATCAGTTTTGCCCTCGTTGGTGGCAGCGGTGTCCTGCTGCACTTAGTGCTCTATGGCCTGGCGCGGCGACTATTCGGCTTCAGTTTCGAAGCGGCCCAGGCCCTGGCCGTTGTAGCCACCGCCAGCTCCAACTACCTGATCAATAACAGCCTCACCTTCCGCGCCCAACAGCTCAAAGGGCCCAGGCTGATCGGGGGGCTAGTGCGCTTCCTTGTGGTGACCTCCCTGGGCATGGTGGCCAACATCGGCGTCTCCTCCGCGTTCCTGCACCGCGTCAGCCACCAGACCCTGCTGGCCGTTCTAGCGGGCATCGCCGTCGACTTCGTCTGGAAATATGCCGCCTCCTCCCGTTTCGTCTGGAATACCCCTTCCTGAGCCCTTCCTATTCGTAAGCCCTGCCTCGGCAGCCCTTCTCGGCGGACCCTGCCAGTGAGGAAGATCCCTGGTCAAAGTCGTAGGTTATGGAGTCGTTAAAGACCCTGGCCGATGCAGGCTGATCCCAGACCTGACCAGAGCCGATGGGTTAGTCCTATCACCGCCGAAGCCCCGCCCAGGCCAGCTCCCCTGGCTCCCCTCGCAGCCCTGCTGCCCCTGCTCACGCTCATCAGCGTCTGCTGGCTGGCTTTCTTCAATGGCCTCGGCAGCCTGGGGCTGATGGACAAGACCGAGGCCCTGTTCGTCGAAGTCGCCCACCAGATGGTGCTGCGTCACGATTGGGTCACGCCCTGGTGGAACGGCCAGACCTTCTTCGATTACCCGGTCTGGGGTTACTGGATGGTGGCCCAGGGCTTCCGTTTGTTCGGGCCCACGGAGTGGGCGGCGCGCTTGCCGGTCGCCCTGGCCGCGACAGCCACCGTGATGGCGGCCTGCGGGCTGGTCTACCTGTGGGGATCGACCCTGGAGGCACCTCGCACCCGGCTGATCCGGGCCTGCGTGGCGGCGGGGGTGCTGGCCACGACCCCAGGCTGGATCGGCTGGGGTCGCACCGCCACCACGGACATGTTTCTGGCCAGTGCCATCAGCCTGGCTCTCTTCGGCTTTCTGATCAGCCATCGGCTGGCGGGCCATCGCCTCTGGGAACCCATGGGGCGCATCGCCCTGGCCCTATTCAGCGGCATCGCCGTGCTGGCTAAGGGGCCCGTGGGCCTGCTGTTGCCGGTCCTGGTGATCGCGGCCTTCCTGACCTGGCGAGGCCACTGGCAGCGCTGGGCCCGGCCGTTCCCCATGCTGGCCATGGCGCTTTTGTTTCTTGGGGTTGTGCTGCCCTGGTACGGCGCGGCCACCGCGGCCAATGGCGGCGCTTTTTTGAATGGTTTTCTGGGCTTCAGCAACCTGAAGCGATTTACCAGCGTGCTCTACGCCCATCCGGGCCCCCCCTGGTTCTACCTGCCCTGGCTGCTGCTTCTCCTATTGCCTTGGACCTTCTTTCTACCAGCCGCCCTCATCGGTCGCGGGCGCTGGTGGAGCCCCAGTCAGAGCGCTGGACCTGGCCCTTTTGCCGATGAACTGCAACTCTTTTTAGTGCTGTGGTTAGGCCTGGTGCTGGCCTTCTTTTCGGCGGCCGCCACCAAACTGCCCGGATACATCCTGCCCGCCCTGCCGGCCGCCAGCTTGCTGGTTGGGCTGTACTGGCGACCGTGGCCCGCCCAGGGCCAGCAGCGGGGGCGCCGCCCCGGGGCCCCGGCCCCAAGGGGTTCCTCCAGCTGGCCCGTCAGCGCCGCCGGTTGGATCCAAACCGCCCTGCTGGGGGGCCTGGCCCTAGCGAGCCTCCAGGCCCCCCATTGGGCGGCAACGGACCCGGCCTACCCCCATCTCGGCGCCGCCCTGGCCAGCTCCGGCCTGCCGCCGCGACTGGCGATCCTCCTGGCAGCCATGGCCCTAGCCAGTGCCTGGCTGCTGCTGCGGGGCCAGGGGCGCTGGCTTTACCTCCCCAACCTGGTCGGCTTCGCGGGCCTGTTGGCCCTCGTGATCGCCCCCCTGGGCCCCCTGCTGGATCGGGAACGTCAAGCCCCACCGCGGCAACTGGCCCTGGAGGCTCGCCGCCTGGCCCGCCCCGACGAACCCCTCTGGGTGGTGGGCAGCAAGCGTTACAGCACCTTGTTTTATGGCGGTGAAACGGCCCGTTTCGTCTCCGGGCACGACGAAGTCCATGACCGCCTCAAGGAGTTCGAACCCGGGGCGGATGGCCCCAGCCAGCGGCCGTCCTCCATCCGCCTCCTGGGCGATCGCCGCCAACTGGAGCAGCTCCGCCTCTCGGATGCTGCCGTTGAACGGCTGGCCCGTCGGGGCGAACAGGAGCTCTGGCGCCTCACCCCGCCCAGGGCCGTGAACCCATGAACATGGAGCTGAAATCCCGGGATCTGGCCCTGGTGGTCCTGTGTATCGCCCTGGTGGCCACCCTGGCCCTGTTACTCAAGGGGGAGGCGGCCCAAGCCCTGGACCGCTCCCTGCTGGACGGGCTGCACGACTGGTTGCCACGGGGCCTCCAAAATGCCCTTCTTAAGGTCTATCAACTCAGCGGTGTCGGCTTTACCGGCCTGCTGGTGGCCGTCTCCCTGGCCTATCTGGCCCTCAAGCGCTGGTGGCGCGACCTCGGCCTGCTGGTCGTCTCCACCGGGGGCATCCTGGCGATCGTTGATCTGGTGCTTAAACCCCTGTTTGACCGTTCCCGGCCCCCCGAAAAGCTCCTGGTGGTGGAGGGCCACAGCTTCCCCAGTGGGCATGCGGCCGGATCGGTGGCCTTTTATTTCGCCATGGTGGCCATCCTGGCCGCCCACTATCCCCAGCTGCGGCGCCCCCTAGTGGTAGCCGCCAGCGTCTGGATCGCCCTGGTGTGGTTCAGCACCCTGGTGGCCCGCGCCCATTGGCCCAGCGACCTGCTGGCCGGCGGGGCCGTCGGCACCGCCTGGCTCACCCTTTGTCTGGCGCTGTGGCGCTCGCGGCGCAACCCCCAAAGCTGAGCGGGAGCCTGGCCATGGCAGGGCACCATCCCCCACCATCATGGGAGCACTGCAAGCCGATGCCTTGGCCCCCACCCCCCCGTCCCCTGCCCTCGCCCAAGAGCCCGCTGACGAGACCCTGACCCTGGAGCGCCTGCGGGGGCTGAGGACCGCCCCGACGTTGGGCCTGGCCCAACGGCAACAACTGAAACAGGAGCTGGTCCAGGCCCTGGCCCGTTGCCAATGGTTCACCCTGGGGGTCATGGCCCCGGGTGAAGCGGAGGCGTTGGCGGCCCTGCGCGGGTTGGAATCCGGCCTGGGCTGGTCCCGCTTGGCAGCGACCAGTGACGCCGCCGCCATCGCCCCGGGTCACTCGGTGTTCCTGAAGGGGAACCAACGCACCGGCACCTATCTGCTGCGCCAGGAGGACGGCCTGGGCGAAGGTCTGTTGATCACCGGCCACCACCCTGAGGATCCCAGCGTGGAAGGGACCTGGGGACCCTTACCCCTGGACCTGTTCGCGGCGGCAGGGCTGGCTGGCGATCCCGCCGCTGCCTAGGCTGCCCAAGCCTGAATGCAGATCCGCCTGCCCTTCCGCCCTCTGATGACCAGCCCCTCCCTGCGCATCGCCTCCCGCCGCAGCCAGCTGGCCATGGTGCAGACCCACTGGGTCCGTGATTCTCTGCTGGCGGCCCATCCGGATCTGGCGATCAGCATTGAGGCCATGGCCACCCAGGGCGACAAAATCCTGGATGTGGCCCTGGCCAAGATCGGAGATAAGGGCCTGTTCACCAAGGAATTGGAAGCCCAGATGCTGGTGGACCAGGCGGACATCGCCGTCCACAGCCTCAAGGACCTGCCCACCAACCTGCCCGAGGGGTTGATGCTGGGGTGCATCACCGAGCTGGAGGATCCCGACGACGCCCTTGTGGTGCATGAACGCCATCGGGATCTCACCCTGGCCACCCTGCCGGCAGGGGCCGTGGTAGGCACCAGCTCGTTACGGCGCCTGGCCCAATTGCGGCACCACTTTCCCCAGCTGGTCTTCAAGGATGTGCGCGGCAATGTGATCACCCGCCTTGAAAAACTGGATTCCGGCGCCTATGACTGCCTTATCCTGGCGGCTGCGGGGCTAGAGCGCCTGGGACTTGCCGACCGCATCCACGAACGCATTGATCCCTCCATCTCCCTGCATGCGGTGGGTCAGGGGGCCCTTGGCATCGAATGCCGCCAGGGCGATGCCACCGTGCTTGCCCAAATCAAGGTGTTGGAACACCTGCCCACCGCCCGGCGCTGCCTGGCGGAGCGGGCCTTCCTGCGGGAGCTGGAGGGGGGCTGTCAGGTGCCCATCGGCGTCCATACCCACTTCGAAGGCGACACCCTGGTCCTGACGGGAATGGTGGCCAGCCTGGATGGTCAGCGCCTGATCCGGGATGGGGCCCGCGGCGACCAGGCCGACCCGGAAGCGATCGGAGTGGCCCTGGCCCAAACCCTCAGGGCCCAGGGGGCCGGCGAGATTTTGGAGGAGATCTTTGCCACCGTCCGACCCGAAGCCTGAGGGCGGAGCCGAGGTGCCCGCCCAGATTCGACGCCCCCCCCTACAGCCCAACACCGACCGGCGCCCCACCATCCAGGGTTTTCCCTTCGAGTGGACGCTGCTCGCCTGGGCCGGCCTGGTGGGGATCAGCACCGGTCTGGCGATCGTGGCCTTCCATGACCTCCTCGACTTCCTCAATAACTTCCTGTTTGGTTCCTTTGTCGAGGGACTGCTGGAGATCAGCCGATCACCGGTGGCGGTAGCGGCGGCAGCCCAGGGGCCTGCTGCTGCGGTGGCCCTGGCCGCCCCACCGGCCAACGATGCGGCCACACCCCTCCAGGCCCTGCTGCAACTGGGCCTCGGCGGCATCGGTTTTCTGAGCGGAACTCCCCCGGCAGCGGCCCCGGCGCCCCTGCCATCGCCCGGACCTGCCGCCCCGGACTGGCTGACCCTCTGGCCGGTGGTGGTGGTACCCACTTTGGGGGGCCTGGCCGTGGGGGTGTTGCGCCGCTTCTTCGGCCCCCTGGGACCGGGCGTGCCCAGCCTGATGGCCATGGCCGAGGGCGCCGAAGCTCCGGCCCCCGTACCGCCCTTGCTACGCCTATTAACGGCGGCCCTCAGCCTTGGCAGTGGCGCTTCCCTGGGACCTGAGGGCCCCAGCGTCGAGAGTGGCGGCAACGTGGGACTGTGGTGGGCCCGCCTGGGACGCCTGTCGCCCCAGTCCCAGCAAACCCTGGTCGCCGCCGGGGTGGCCGCTGGTCTGGCGGCGGGTTTCAAGGCCCCGATTGCGGGGGTGTTCTTTGCTTTTGAAGGCAATGCCAACACCAACGCCAGCCGCCCCAACCTGATGGCCGTGCTGGTGGCGGCGGTGGCCTCAGCCCTGGTGACCCAGTTGATGCTGGGCGATGAGCCGATCCTGCGGCTGCCCGCCTACGAAGTGCGCTCGCCGCTGGAACTGCCCCTCTACCTGGGCCTGGGGGTCCTGGCCAGCCTTCTCTCCCTCGCCCTGATCAAGCTGATGGCGGCCGGCCGAAATGGCCGCGTGCAACGCCTGCTGGAACGCCTACCAGCGGGCCTGGCCACCGCCTTGGGGGGGGCCGCAGTGGGGGGCATGGCCCTGGCGTTCCCCCAGGTGCTCGGCGTCGGATACGACACGATTGAAGCCCTACTGGGCAGTGATCAAGGCATTCCCCTGGTCACGTTGGTGGCGCTGCTGGGCGTGAAATTACTGGCGACCAGCGTCAGTACTGCCTCCGGATTCGTGGGCGGCGGCTTCGCCCCGGCCCTGTTCCTGGGGGCGACCTTAGGCAGCGTTTATGGGCAGTTGCTGGGGGAAGGGGGGCTCGGTTTGCCGGTGGCTGAAGCCCCCGCCTACGCCATGGTGGGCATGGCCGCGGTGCTGGCCGGCAGCGTCAGGGCGCCCCTGACGGCCCTGCTGCTGTTGTTCGAACTAACCCGGGACATCCGCATCGTGTTGCCCTTGATGGCGGCGGCCGGTTTGAGTGCGGCCCTTGTCGACCGCTGGCAGAGCGTCAAACCCACGACCCTGCTGGGGGCCGACCGCAACGAAGAACTCCGGCGCGAACGGCTGGCGGCCGTGGCTGTGATCGAGGCGCTGGAACCGGAGGCTCCACAACGGCATTGAGCGATTTAATTGCCGCCCACGGCCACTGTTTGCTTGTGGTGGATCCAGCCGAGGTCAACGTGGTGGGCATCGTCACCCTCACCGATTTACAGCAGGCCTTGAACGCCGCCCACCAACAGGGGGGACCAGTGAGCTTGGGCGAATGCCGCCGCAATGATCTGGTCTGGTTACCGGATTCGGCCCATCTCGGTGATCTGGAGGACCAACTGGGCTCCCAAGGGATCCGTCAGGTGCCTGTTTTCGCCGTGTCAGCGGGCCCCCTGCCCAGGGGGCTGCCCTCCAACGGCCTGGGACTCGATGCGTTGCGGGGTTTGGCCAGTCGGGATGGCCTGGCCCTGGCCCTGGCCCGCCACGACTATCAGGACGCGATTTCGGAGCAATCCCTGGCCAGCAGCGCCTCAGCCACAGGATCAGCCTGAGAGAGCAACCCCAGGATCCGTTGCAGGTCGAGGTCCGAAAGCTCGCCATCGCTGCCCCACTTCAGGGCGGTGCTGTTGAGCTGATCGGTGGTGTAGCGGGGGGAACGGTTGGGGAGCATAGAACGATCGACGCCGAGGCAGGGACGTCAAGAGGCAGATCATGTAAGAAAACCTAGTGGAAAGTCTTGAGTTGAAGACCAAACACGGACCGATCCACAGAATCTCTTCGGATTTGGCTGCGGGTCGGTGCGGCAAGGACCGAAGCAAGGCCCATGCCGCCGCCCCGCAGGCCTCAGGGGGTCACGATCACCGGCGTGCCCACTTCCACCTGGTCAAACAGCTGGCGGACATGGGGACCCAACATGCGGACGCAGCCATGGGAGACGGCGGAGCGGGTCTTGACCCACTGTTCCCAGGCCGGGGGAGTGCCGTGGATGCCGAACTGGTCTTTGGCTGTGGTGTGGAAGCCGAGCCAACGATCGCCTAGGGGGCCCAGGGGGCCAATGGTGGGGTTGTTTTTACCGCTCTTGGTGCTCTGGTACTGGGGATTGACCACCTTGTTGCGCACCGCGAAACGACCTGTGGGGGTGGGGGTGGCGGGGTCACCGATGGCCACCGGCCAGCTGCCCAGCACCTGGCCATTGTCCAACAAGCTGATGGTGCGCTTGCCCAACTCCAGACGGATCTCGCGGGTGTTCGTGTAGGTAGCGGCCGTGGCCGCCGGCACCGCCGGTCCCGAGGCGCGACTAGCCCGAGTCGGGACCGCGCCGGTCGGGGCCGCACCGGTCGCCGTCTGGGGACGGGCGACGGTGGGGTTGGCCACCGGCATGGCAGGCAAGGGCGGCGGGGGCTCCACGGCCAGACCCGGCAGGGTTCCAGGGCCAGCGCCGCGGCCATCAGGCTGCTGGTGCGCAGGCCCCAACCCAGGGCCTGGGCCACCCCAGAACGGGAGGGGAAAACGGCTGGGCCGCAAGGATTGGGGCTCATGGGTGGATCGCGGAACGGGTGGACAAAGAAGGGCCCAGGCGGGCCCGATGACAGGGGTATGGGGGCCGATCAGCCCACCAACTTGGCGTCGATGGTTGAGGTATAGCGCACCTCGCACTGCTTGATCACCCTCACGGCCTCGGCGCTGTCAAAGAAGCCATTGACGTGGCAGGTGCCTGGCTTTTTGAGGTCCTTGTAATGCTCCCAGTAATAGGTGGTTTCCGTGACCCACTGGGCCCCCAGCTGCTCGTAGGAGGTGAGGTGGTCCATGCGCTTGTCATCCGCCAGAACGGCGATGACCTTGTCGTCGACCTCACCGCCGTCGTCGAATTTCATAATGCCGATGATTCGGGCCTCCACCAGGGAACCGGGCACCAGGGGTTCGCTGACCCCCACGATCTCGATGTCCAGGGGATCGCCATCCTCATCCCAGGTGCGGGGGATGCAGCCGTAGGCAAAGGGGTAGGCCAGGGAGGAGTAGCCGACCCGGTCCAGCTTGAGGTGGCCGGTTTCGGTGATCAGCTCGTACTTGTTGATCGTGCCCGAATTGAGCTCGACAATCGCGTTCAGCCTCAGCTTGCCCTCGTCGGCGAAGGCCGGCAGCACGTGCAGGAGGTTGAGCATCGTGCGGCTGGGGGCGTGGTCGATGTTCGCCAAGGGGAGGGGGCAAAGCGGTCGAATCTTAAAGAAAGGCTCCCCATTCAGCCAGCCAGCTGGTCCACCTTGGCGGCCAGATAGGTGAGGAAGGGCTCCGCCCCCAGGGGCCGGCCCGTCACCCGCTGCACCAGCTCCTCGCCGTTGACCGAGCGGCCCAGGGGCCAGACATGGGCCGCCAGCCAGCCCCGCAGCCGGTCTTCCTCGCCCGCCGCCACGAGGGTTTCCAGGGGCCCGAGGTCCTGCTCCAGGGTTTGGCTGAGCTGGGCGCTGATGAGATGTCCCAGGGCATAGGAGGGGAAGTAGCCAAACAGCCCCTCGGCCCAATGGATGTCCTGGAGGCAGCCTTCGCTGTCGCTGGGCGGCCGCAGGCCGAGCAGGGAGACCATGCGGCGGTTCCATTCGGCGGGCAGGTCGGCCACCGGCAGGCCGCCTTCCACCAGCTCCAGCTCCAGTTCGTAGCGCAGCACGATGTGGAGGCCGTAGCTGAGTTCGTCGGCCTCCACCCGGATCAGGCCGGGCCGCAGCCGATTGAGGGACCGCCAGAAGACCTGGCTGGTTCGCCAGGCCCCGACGCCCGAGGCGGCCTGGAAGCGGGGGTACCAGCGGTCGGCGAAGGCGCGGCTGCGGGCCACCCGACATTCCCAGAACAGCGATTGGCTCTCGTGCACCGCCATGGAAGTGGCCTCCCCCAGGGGCCAGGGGAAGTAGTGATGGCCATCCCGGGGCAGGCCCTGCTCATAAAGCGAATGGCCCCATTCGTGGGCCGTGGCCAGGAAGGCCGAAAAGGGCTGGCCCGGCACGACCCGGGTGGTGATGCGGAAGTCCTGGGGACCGACCGTGCAGGAAAACGGATGGGCCGACCTGGCGCGCTGGCAGCGGCGCGGGTCGTAGCCCCAATCCTCCAGCAGCTGGGCACAGAGGGCCTCCTGGGGCCCCTCGGGGAGATCCAACGCCTCGGCTGGGCCGGCATCGGAGCGTTCGCCCAGTTCGGCGGCCCGCTCCAGGAGGGCGGGCAACTGCTGCTTGAGGGGGGCAAACAGCTGGTCGAGACGGGCCTTGCTGATGTCGGGCTCGAAGGGTTGGGCCAGGGTTTCCCAGGGGCTGCGGGCGATCGGCTCGGCGGCCGCCAGCTGGGCGGCCTGGTCGCGGCGCAGGTCGAGCAGCTCCTGGAGGGCCGGCGCGAACAGGGGAAAATCATTGCTGCGTCGAGCCTCCTGCCACAGGGCATTGCCCCGGGACTGGGCTTGGGCGAGGCGGCCGACCAGGTCGGGATCCAGACAGCGCTGGCGCTCCAGTTCGAGGCGCAACAGCTGCAGGTTGCGGTGACTTTCCGGCGGCGAATCGGGCTGCAGTTCGGCTTCGGCGGCGGCCACCAGGTCGACGTATTCCTGTTGGCTCTGGCGCACTGATTGAGCCGAGCAGCCGGGTCTGGTGCAGGTAGGCGTGGAGACGCCCGAAGGCGGAACCCGGCGCGTTCATGGCGGTGGAATCAGGGTCGGCCCCAGCATGGCGGCAAGGGATAGCCGTGACTACGGATGCCCGTATCCCAGAAGTCCTCCGGCGGGGGTCCAGGGCGGTGAAGCTGGAACCATCCCAAGATCAGCAGACAAGAGAACGGCATGCGCGAGATCGTCTTCCTGGTGACGACGGAGCGGTCAGGTCATATCGAAGCCACCGCACCGGATCGCTCCCTGCACGTGCAGGCCCCCAGCCTGGAGGAACTGCACCATGAGGCCCGCGAAGCCCTGATGGCCCAGGTGGGAGCGGCCCATAACAGCTACCGGATTCGCTTCTGCCGGCCCTTGAGTCCCAAGCCACGGCCGGAGGGGTCGGACCAGCGCCAACGGGGGCCAGCATCGCCGCCTGAAACCCCAGAGACAGTGCTGGCAGCGCCGGGACGCTGCGGCGGCTGAAGCCTGAGATCCTCAATAGCCGCAGACCAACAGTCAGAGGGCCGAGAGGGCCAGGGCCAGGCCGGTGGTCACAGCCGTCAGAAACGGCAGATCCAAGGTGTCGATGGTGTCGCTGGGTTGGTGGTAATGGGGGTTGCGCAGAAAGGAGGTGTCCGTCGCCAGGACGGTGGCGTAACCCTGGTCCCAGAAGGGGCTGTGGTCGGAACGACGCACCTCTGGCAGCAGGCGACCGGCCTGGGGCACCGGCAACACCCGCGTGGGCACATGGCGGCCCAGGCGCCGGGCCAGCGCCGGTAGCCGGGGCAAGGCCCTGATGTTGGTGACCAGGGCCAGGAAATCACCCCGCTCGCCATAGAGATGGCGCATCGCCGCCAGGGGATAGTGCTGCTGGCTGGAGGTGTATCCCAGCATCTCCAGGCTCACCATCAGGGCCAGATCCTGGCCGCTGGTCCTGAGCTGGGCCGCCAGGGCAAGGCTGCCCAGCAAACCCAATTCCTCCTGGTCAAAGGCCACCAACCAGACGGGACGGCGGGGCGGCTGAACGGCCCAGAACCGTGCCAACTCCACCAGAGCCGCCAGCCCCGTGGCGGTGTCATCGGCGCCGGGGGAATGCAACGGACCGTCGTAATGGGCGCCCACCAGCAGGGGGGCGAGATGGGATTGGCGGCCCGGCAGGCGCAAAATCAGATTGCAGCCGGCCTGCGAACCAACCCCGAAGCGATGCTCTTCAAAGGGGCCGAGGGGGGCCAGCAGGGCCGATAACTCGCTGCGCACCGCCAACAGGGCCAGGGGATCCCAGTGGCAATGGCGGGGGCGGGCCCAATGCTGCAAATGGACCAGCAGGCGCTCCTGGAGGCTGGGGGCCAGGGTGCCGGTGTCCAGGGATTGGGACTGGGGGACGGTGGAGCCTGGGTCAGGGGTCATGGCGACGGCCGGCAAGGGGCGCAACAGGCGCCGGCGCAGGGCGGCAGGGAAAGGCCCTAATCCCAATGAATCTGCATCGCCACGGCCCCCTCCAGGCTGCGTTTGACCGGACAGGCCTCGGCCACGCGGCGCAGCTTGTCGCGCTGGTCGTCATTGAGTCCCGCCGGCAGGGTCACCCACACCTCCAGCTCGGCGATGCGGCGCACACCCGAGCTGGTCATGCGCTTTTCCACCTTGGCGGTGCTGCCCTCCACCGCCCACCCCTCGCGATCGGCCGTGATGCCCATGATCGTCAGGATGCAGGTGGCCAACGCCGCCGCCACCAGATCGGTGGGCGAGAACGCCTCCCCCCGACCCTGGTTGTCGACGGGGGCATCGGTGTGGATGGTGATCCCGGAGGGACCATGGACCGCACTGCAGCGCAGGCCACCGTCGTAGGTGCTGGTGGAGAGGGTCATGGGGGTAGGGGCGGAGGGGGCTATTTTGGCCCTGCAACCGCTGGCGCCATTAAGGTTGAAGCAACGACTTCGGCCCAGCCCATGGCCTTGGCGCCCCCACCCGCAATCGCCCAGCCCCCTGGGCTTGAGCCGGCGCCGCTGCTGTT
>JAPLIF010000137.1 GCA_026389255.1 Cyanobacteriota bacterium | reverse complement strand
ACCGTGAAGGCGTAATCCCCACCGGCTTCCAGCTGGTAGTCGGCCTGCAGCAGGTAGCGAAGCAGGGCGTCCTGGATCAGGGCCCGACCCAGGGACGGTTCGACGCTGAGGTCGCCCCGGTCAAAGGCCCAACGGAAGCTCCACTGGAAGCCACCGGCGCTCACCTCCCCCTCCAGCAGGCAGGGGCTGAAGCTCTGGCGCAGGACCCGCAGCTGGGCGGTGGTGCTGGGCAGGCGGCTCACGGCAGGCGCTTCAAGGCTGGGGGGACTGGGGGGCCAGGGGATTTTGGGTCATAGGGGGAAAGTGGGAGTGGGCTGGACTGGGGGCCAAGAACGTCAGCTTGGCGCCTCGGCGCCCTGGAAACTGTTCAGTTGGTTGGCGGCTTTTTCATGGCCCAGCCGCTGGATCAGGGGGATGCCGGCGCAGACCTGGTTCAGCACCCTTTGCACCACTGGATGTTCTTCGCTGCTGAAGCGCCCCAGCACATGGCCGATGGTGCGCTCGCGGCGCTCCTGAGGTTGGCCCGCCGGCGGGCCGATGCCGATGCGCAGCCGGGCGAACTGCTCGCTGCCCAGGTGCTGGATGATGCTCTTGAGGCCGTTGTGGCCGCCGGCCCCCCCGGCCATTCGCAGCCGCAGGCGACCCAGGGGCAGGTCCATGTCGTCCACCAGCACCAGCATCGCCGCGGCCTCAAGCCGGTACCAATCGAGGGTGGAACGCACACTGCGGCCGCTCTCGTTCATATAGGTCTGGGGCATCAGCAGGCGCAGGCGGCCGGCGCCACTGCCGATTTCGGCGGTCAGGCCCTGCAATTTGGCCTGGGACTTAAGGGGCGCACCGGCCGCGCCGGCCAACTGCTCGACCGCCATAAAGCCGATGTTGTGGCGGGTGAGGCCGTACTTGTCACCTGGGTTGCCCAGCCCTACCACCAATTGCAGTTCCACGGGCGGGAATAGGGAGTGGGGATGGTCGACGGTCGGGCTTCAGTCCGCCTCGACGCTGACACTGAGGGGTGCGGCTGGAACAGCTGGGACTGTAACGGCCGCCTCGGATGGGGGGGGCAACGCCGAGATCGGGGCTTCGGACAAGGACGAAGCGGTGGCCGGCACGTCGGGGTCGATGACCTGGCGGAATTCCTTTTCGAATTCCTGGGAGGCCGATTGGAAGCCCTTAAGGGTTTTACCCAGGGTCTTGCCCATCTCCGGCAAGCGCTTGGGACCGAACACCAGAAGAGCGATGGCGGCGATGACCGCCATCTCGGGGAGTCCGATGCCGAAGATATTCATGGGGCCTGGGAGGGCGGGAAGGAATCAGTTGAGGCCATTCCAGTTGACATTGATGCCTTCCAGCAGCAAGGACCGGTTGTACAGCTGCAGGATCACCAGCAGGAATACGAGGAAAAGCAGCATGATGATGCCCATCACCGGCGTGGTGCCCCAGCCTGGGACCACCTTGCCGTACTCGGAATTCAGGGGGCGGAGGAAGTCTCCCAAGCGGGTGCGTTGAGCCATGGCAGCGCTGAACTCTCAGGGTGGATATCGTACTGGGTACTCTAAGGGCCATCCCTCCCGGCCCGGGCCGCCCGTCGAGAGTTGTGATGCAACGCGCCGGCCCCGGCCCCTTTTCCCCTACCCCCCATCCCCCTGATGGACCCCACCACCGGCACCTCCCCCGCCCTCTCCGTGGCCCTCGCGGTGCTGGCGGTGCTCCTGGCCCTCACCGGCTTCGGCATCTACACCGCCTTTGGCCCCCCTTCCAAGCGGCTCACCGATCCGTTTGACGACCACGAGGACTGACCTTCAGCCGCCAGAACCCCAGTTGCCACGGCGCTAGGGCCGTCAGGGCTGGCAGGGCCGGGTCAAGATCCCGCCCCAGCCCGTCGCAGCGGCCCAGCACCTGCCATTCGGGCCCCAGGGCCAGGTGGCGCCGGCAGGGCCCGTTGTTTTGAACGGCCAGCAGCGCTTCGCCCACGGTGGCCGCCGGCCGCAGGGCGATTAGCTGCAGATCCGGCGCCAGGGGTGGCAGGGCCGGCCACGGCTGGTCGCCGGTAGCCCCGGGGCCCAGGGGGCGGCACCAGAGCGGTTCGCGCAGGCGCAGCGCCTGGGCCGGAACGGCGGCGTTGCGCCAGCCCCCGGGGCAGGGCATCAGGGCCAGGCGCTGGCGCTGCAGGCCGTTGTCGGCCCCTGGATCGGGCCAGGTGGGCCCCCGCAACAGCGAAACCCCCAGCCGTTCGGCCTGGCCCGACACCCCCTGGGGACCATCGAGCAATACGGCCACATCACCCACTCCGCCCGGGCTGACCGCGGCGATCCAGCTGATGGCAGGCACCTCCCAGCGGGCCTGCTCCCGGGGGTTGCGGGCGATGGCCGGCCGCTCGATCACGCCGCCCGAGGTGTCCGCCGCCCAGCGGCAGGCCGGCTGGGCCAGGGGCACCTCCAGGCGCAGCAACTCATGGCGCTGCTGCCAGCGCACCTGCAGCACCAGTTCGAGCCAGGGGCAGCCCGCCAGCAACCGCCCCTCCAGCCGCACGGGACTGGCTCCACAGCGGCCCCGCCAGACAAAACTGGCGCACAGCGGACCCCGTTGGCGCCATTGGGGTGCCCCGCTCCAGCTCCAGGGCAGGGGGTGGTCCCGGTAGTCGGCCGCCAGGTCCCAGGCATCCCAGAACTCGCCTTGATCGCGCCAGCGGCGCCACTCCAGGGGGCCCGCCAGCAGCTCCCGTCCCAGGCCATCCCAGAGGCGCTCCACCCCGGCGGGGCCGATGCTGGCGCCCACCAGACCGTTTTCGAGTCGCCAGCGGAGGCCGCCGCCGGCGCGGTCCTCGATCAGCTGCACCGGGTTCTGAAGCGGCTGAGTGGGTCCCGACCCCGTGGGACCCGGGCTGGCGGCCCCCGCTGGGCCAGGCCCCCCGCGCTGCAGCCACAACCGCTCGATGCCGGCGAGGGGGGGAAGCTGCACCCACTGGCCCCCCCCCGGGGCGTCCTGGCTGGCCAACGGGGCGTCCTGGTTCAGAAGGGTCCAGGGGCCGGCCGGCAGGCGCAGTGTGCGGGGCGCGGCGCTGAGGGGCTGCAACTGCACCACCGCCCAGGTTTCGCCGCCCCGGGCCGCCCCTTGGGGCGGGGAACCGACGGCGGCCGCCAGGGCCTGGTCCCGCTGGCGGCGGGCGCGGCGGCGGGCGGCGCGCCACTGGGGTTCGGCCTGGTCGTACACCTCGGGAATGGCCGTGCCGGGCAGGATGTCGTGGAACTGCTGGAAGAGCAGGGGGCGCCAGTCGACCGGTTCCTGGGCCCCGCCCCCCCCGGCACCGGCCAGCACCTGGGCCAGTTCGGCCTCCCGCAACAGGCGTTCCAGGCTGCGGTTATGGCGTTTCTGGTCGGGACGGCTGGTGGCGCAGCCCCGGTGCAATTCCAGGAACAGCTCGTCCCGCCACACCGGCAACTGGGGCACCAGCGGTTCCAGGCCGGCCAGGTAGTCCCGCAGGGTGCCCGGCCGTTGCAGCGCCGCAGCGCCCTGCTGGCGCCACAGGTCCAGCTGCTCCAGCATCTCGGCGCTGGGACCGCCGCCGTGGTCCCCCACCCCCGGCAGCCAGAGGGCGTCGGCCCCGCCACTGGTCCGCTGCCATTCCAGCCGGTAGCGCTCCATGGCCACGGGATCAGCATCGGTGCCGATCGGGGCCGTCATCAGGGCCAACAGCTCGGCCCCGCAGCGGCTGCGCCAGCGGAACAGGCGGTGGGGGAAGGGATTGGTGGCGTTCCAGGCCAGCTTGTGGGTGCAAAACCAGCGCACCCCCGTCGCCCGGGCCACGGCGGGCAGGCCGGCGCCAAACCCAAAGCTGTCGGGCAGCCAGGCCAGGCCGTGGTCCCATTGCGGAAAACGGGATTGGCTGTAGTGCTGGCCCTCCTGAAACTGGCGTAACAGGGAGGCGGTGGCGATCAGGACGGCATCGGTTTCGACCCAGGGGCCATTGAGCGGCTCGAAGCGGCCGCTGGCCATGGCGTCCCGCAGGCGCCCAAACAGGGCGGGCCGGTGGTGCTCCAGCCAGGCGTAGAGGGCCGGGGTGGAATGGCCGAAGTGCAGAGTCTCGAAGCGCTGCATCAAAGCCAACACCGATTCAAAGGTGCGCTCGGCGGCGCGCCAGGTGTCGGCCACCGGCCAGAGCCAGGCCAGATCGTGGTGGGCGTGGCCCAGCCAATGCAGGGCGCCCGGCCCGGGCTCGGGGCCCTGGCCCTGGTCGCGCCGCAGGGCCTCCAGCTGCGCCACCACCGGCTGGAGCAGCCCCCGGGGATCGCGCGGATCGAGGGGTTCGAGGTCCAGGTGGCTGTGGATCAGGGCCCCGTCGTCATGGAGGGGACTGCGCAACACCAACTCCAGCTCCAGGGCCTGCCCCTGCCACCAGCGCTCGGGCAGGGGCCAGCGGCAGGAGGTGTCGAACAGATCACCCCGATGCACCGTGGCGCCATCGACCCGCAGCATCACGTCCTCGGCCCACCAGCGCAGGGCCAGCCGCACCCGGGCCTGGCCGGCCCAGCGGGCCTGCCAATCGGCCGGGCAGGCGAGCCGCATCCGCAGGGTGCAGTCCTGGCCGCCCCGGGGCCAGATGATCAACCGCCGTTGGGCCCAGTCAGGCCGATGGCTGGGGCCCCAGGGATGGTCCAGGGCGGCGGCGATGCTGCCATCGGGCTGGGGGCACTGCCAGAGGGGCTGCAGGTCGAGTCGGGTCTCCAAGGGCGAGGCGGGCGGCCGGGCAACGTGACTGAAACGTTTCAATCCTGGCGGCCAGCCCCCCTCCCACGCCCCCATCCCTTTGGATGGCCCACCTAGCCCCATAGGATGACACCGCTGTGCAAAGGTCGCTTGCGACCCTTGCAACGCTGTCATTCCTGGTCACCCGCCGGACTGCCCATGCTTGCCCTCAAGATTTCGGTTTACTCAATTGTTTTCTTCTTTATCGGGATCTTCGTCTTCGGGTTCCTTGCCAGCGACCCAAGCCGCACCCCGAGCCGAAAGGATCTGGAGGAGTGATCGCCGCGATCCTCTGATGGATCACATGGCAGGATCGCTCCCACTTCGCCACCCCCGGGCTGCCTGTGGTGCCCCTGAGTCGGTTCCCCACGGGCTCTCCTGACGAACCCACGGCCCCTGGGGTGTCCCAGACCTGGTCGCTTGCCATCACCTTGGGACTGGGTGTCATCGCCTTGGGCTGGTCCGCCTTGCCTCTCCAAGCGGCCGCCCTGTCCTCCGCTGAGCCCGTCCCTACTGGAGCCGTAGCCCCTGGGGCAGACGCCCCTGACCCAGCCACGTGGATGGCCGAGGGGCTCGAAGCATTCGCCGACCTGGAGATCGCCCAGGCACCCGCCCCCCAGACCGAGCCGGCCGAGCCCCTGGCCGCCCCGTCCCCGGTGCCGGTCCCAGTGCCTCTGGCACCTCGATCCTTCGGGCCCGCCCCTGGAGCCGCGGTCTCCCCAGCGGCCCAACCCAACCCCACGCCACCGCCGCTCCAGGGGCCAAAGACCCCTGCGGCAGCGGCGGCGGTGCCGCCACCCCTGGAGATCGAGCTCAGCGCCGATCGCCAGGAATTCGACAACCAACGGAACCGCTTTGTCGGCACCGGCTCGGTGCGGGCCCTGATCGGCGGGGGGCGGTTGCAGGCCGATCGGGTCGAGTTTGACCCCAGCTCCCGCACCCTTTATGCCTTTGGCAGTGTGCGTTTTAAGCGGGGTCAGCAGTATCTGCAGGCCAGCCGGCTGCGCTTCAGCCTGGATGAGGGTGTCGGCGAGATGGATGACGTCTATGGGGTGATTGACCTCGACTCCAGTTCCGGCGACCTGACCCTTGTCCCCCCAAGCGGACTGCCGGCCCCTGGCCCCGGCCAGCCCCCGCCGCCGCCCCTGCCACCCTTACCGCCTCCGGCCCCCCTGCCGCCGCCGGAGCCCATCACCTGTCCTCCCTCCATTCCAGCGCCGCCCCAGTGGCATCCCCATCCCTGGGCGGTCACCACCTGGACGGGCCAGATGTTCGCCGCCAATTTCGGCGACACCTTTTTGTTCAAGGGCCATTTCCGGCCGGAATATCTCGCCGGCGTCAATCTGCAGCGGCGGCTGGTGGATGCCGGCCCCTTCGCCCTGGAGGTCGACGCCAACCTGTTGGGCCACCAGGCAGCGGCCCAGGCGGGGGGCGAATTCAACCAGCCGGTGCCCTTTGCCCGAACGCCCGCCCAGACCTTTGGCGAGGGGACCATCGGGGTGGGGGTGCGCTTCTGGGTGTTGCCACGGCTGAGCCTTTTCTTTGCCGAAGGGGTCAGCCTGCTGACGGAAGCCAGTAATTACGAGCGCACCTTCCGCAAGAACTACGCCACCTTCCTCAACTATCTGGCCTTCGAGGTGGAGGGCCTGGTCACACCCCAGTGGTCGGTGGTGGGGCGCATTCACCACCGCTCTGGGGCCTATGGCACCTACAGCGGCGTCAGTGAGGGCAGCAATGCCTATCTGCTGGGCCTGCGCTATCGCTTCGGCCAAGCCGCCCCGCCACGCCAGCCCCTGGCCCTGGTGCCGGCCCAGGGGTGTGCCCTGGCGCCACCGCCAGAAAGCTTGCCTGTGGAAGATCTGGCCAGCCAGCTGGAGCGGGTCACCATGGGGGCGGAGACACCGCCGCCCCCGGACCGGCCGCCGGCAGCCGCCGCTGGCACCGTGCCACCCCGGCCGCCGGGCAACGGCGGCCGGGGCTGGAAACCATTCCGGCAGCAGGAACGGGCCCGCGAGGCCGCCATCACCCAGATCGATCAACGGGTCACGGATGTGGCGTTTCAGCAGAGCCTCACGGCCGAGCGCCGCTATGGCTTCCCAGCCCAGCTCAATACGCCGGGGGAGGTCAACAATTTTGGGGCCGTCCGTCCAGCCCAACTCGACGATCTGACCACCTCCAACAACCGCAAGTTGGTGCAGGGCACCATCAGCCGTTGGCGACTGCAGGCCCGCCAGCTGCGTTTCACCGCCAAAACCTTGAGCGGCGATCGGGTCGGCTTCAGCAACGATCCCTTCACACCGGCCCAGTCCTGGCTGGATTCGGAAAATGTCGTGGCGACGTTGATGCCCAACGGCGACACGGTGATCAAGGCCCAGCGCAACCACCTGCGGCTCGAAAATCGACTCGGCATTCGCGTCACCAACAACACGACGATTAAAAAACAGCAGGAGGTGGACAATCGCCTCGTGCTTGGGGTGGATAAGGACGATCGCGATGGCTGGTTTGTCGGTTATCGCCAACCGATCAAGATCGGCGAGAAGAGATTACTCACCGTCGAACCCCAATTCTTACTGCAGCGGGCGATCAAGGGCAACACCAACGCCTATCCCCTGCCGGGCGAACCGGTGGGGGCGCCAACCCAGAGCCAATCGATCAAAGCGTCCGACCTGTTGGGGCTGCAGTTGAAATACAGAGGTGATCTGGCCGGTTTTGAATCCAATGCCCGCTTAGACATGAGCACCTTCAATCCGGAAAACATGCCGGATGGCACCCGCAGCTGGGGCGATCTGGCTCGCCCTGTTTCATTGCCGCTGCTGGGGCCCAGCACCCTGCGCTTCTATGGGGCCTATCGCTACCGGATCTGGAACGGCACCCTGGGCCAGCAGGATGTGTATTCGGCCTATGGATTGTCGTTCGAACGCACCGAAACTCTGCCGAACTGGGGCAAGTTAGGAATCAATTATTTCTGGCGCTTCGGTTCTGCCAACGTCCAGGCCAGTCCCTATAACAGTCCCGACCTGGAACGGCTATGGCGCACCAATGCCATCACGTCCATCAACCTTACCTATCCCCTCTGGACAGGTAAGGCAGCACCTTTGACACCAACCCAGGGGCTGGCCAATACCGCGGTACCGGTGGTTCCAGGGCTGCGGCTGAATATGAATGTGCTTGGCACCCTGGCTTACTATGGCGATGGCACCAATCAAAACACCCTGGGGTTTTCAGCCGGTCCCACCTTGACCCTGGGCCATTTTGTGAAGCCGTTCTTTGATTACACCGAACTGACCGTCACGGGCGGCGGCACCCTCAAGCAGGGCAACAGCCCCTTCGGTTTCGACCGGGCGGTGGACCTGGGCACGGTGGGGGTGGGATTGACCCAACAGATTGCCGGGCCCCTGATGTTCTCAGGCGGCGTTGGCTTCAACGTCGATGGCCGCTCGGGCAATTACGGCGATATCACCAATTCCTATATCGAATTCCGCTGGCAACGGCGTGCCTATCAGCTAGGTTTTTTCTATAGTCCTTATAACGGATTAGGCGGCATTCGTGTCAAACTCAACGATTTCAATTTCAAGGGTCCGGGGCTACCGTTTGTGCCCTACGAACCGGCCGCCCCTGGGCTCGATCCCGTGCGGCAGGTGCTGGATCGGCCCTTCTGAAGGCCAGCTTTTCAACCGGTGAAACCCACCAGATAGGGCAGCCGCGCTGCCGTGGCCTTCAGCTCGGCGTCGTGGGCCACCAGCTGGGAGGTGCCGTCCCATTCACCGCTCACCAACATGCGGTGGGCACCGTCGGCCAGGGTCAGGGGCCAATCGCGGCCAGCCCGCTGCACCAGGCGGCCGGCCACATCCAGCTGCAGGGTCATCGTGGGATCGGCCTCGATGGCGCTCTGCAGGGCCAACACATCGTCGTGGCTGGCGCTGAGGCAGGGCAGCCCCAGGGCCAGGCAGTTGCCAAAGAAGATCTCGGCGAAGCTTTCCCCGATCAAGGCCCGGATCCCCCAGCGCATCAGGGCCTGGGGGGCGTGTTCGCGGCTGGAACCGCAGCCGAAATTGCGGTTCACCACCAGCAACGTCGATCCCTGAAAGCGGTCCTGGTCGAAGGGGTGGGCGCCGGCTCGCTCGACGCGGTCATCGGCGAAGGCACCGGCGGCCAGGCCATCAAAGCTGACGCACTTGAGGAAGCGGGCCTGGATGATGCGATCGGTGTCGATGTCATCGCCCCGCAGGGCCACGGCCCGGCCCGTCCATTGGGCGATGGGGCCGCTGGGGAAGGGATGGCTCATCGGATCGGGGCGACGGTGGGGTCGGTGGCGGGTTCGGCGCTGGTGGGTTCGGTGCTGGCGGGTTCGGCCCTCAGCAAGGGCCGCACGTCGGTGATGCAGCCGCTGATGGCGGCGGCGGCCACCATGGCCGGGCTCATCAACAGGGTGCGGCCGCTGGCGGAACCCTGGCGGCCCTTGAAGTTGCGGTTAGAGGAGCTGGCGCTGATCTGGCGGCCCTCCAATCGGTCAGGATTCATGGCCAGGCACATCGAGCAGCCCGGCTCGCGCCACTCAAAGCCGGCGGCGCGGAACACGCCATCGAGGCCCTCGGCCTCGGCGGCGGCGGCAACCTTCTCGCTGCCCGGCACCACGAAGGCCTTGATGCCCGGCGCCACCTGGCGGCCCCGGGAGATGGACGCGGCGGCGCGCAGGTCGCT
>JAPLIF010000152.1 GCA_026389255.1 Cyanobacteriota bacterium | reverse complement strand
CTGGCTGAGGTAGGTGAGCTCCCGGCGCGGCTCGAAGCGGCCCAGGGCCATGCCGCCCCCGGGCATGACCCGGGCGCTGGGGGCGGGGTCGGCCCGGGGAACGCCGATGCTGCCCTGGGCCAGGCGTGGCGCCAGCAGCTTCAGGCCCGTGCCCACCAGCACCCCCAGCCCGGCCCCCAACACCACCAGCCGGCCCATCAGCAGCAGGGGAGCCAGCCAGGGTTTCTGGGGTTTCCTGGGGGAGCGGCCGGCGGTCACGGGCGGTCAGGGGCGAACTGCCCCTGACGCTAAAGGGGAGCCCCGGGCGGGCAAGGGTGCCGCGCCGCCCAGCGCAACTGGGCCACCATGCCCCGCAGCAGGGCCACCTCGCCGCTGTCGGGCTGGGCGCGCTGCAGCAGGGCCCGCAGCTTGGCCATGCGGGCCCGGGCGGTGTGGGGTAGCAGGAACCCCACCTCCAGCAGCAGGGCTTCCGCATCCCCCAGGGCGGCCTCCAGGGCGGCGCGGGCGGCCGGATCGGGAAAGGCCCCGGCAACCATCGCTCCGGCCCCAGCGGCGGCGGACCCCAGGGGGGCCACCGTCTGGCCGCGCCGTTGGTGCCACTCGTGCAGGACCACCGCCACCGCATGGGAGAGGTTGAGGGAGTCGTAGGCGGAGCCGGCATCGAGGCGCAGCAACCGGCCGGCCATGAGCAGTTCGTCGTTGCTCAGGCCCCGGTCCTCGCGGCCAAACACCAGGGCCAACGGCAGGGGGCCTGGGGCCCCCTCCCCACCCCCAGCGGCTTCGTCCCCAGGGGCTTCGGCCGCCGGCGCTTCGCCCGCCCCCAGCCAATCCAGGGCCGCGGCCGGGCCGTGCAGGGGCAGCGGCGCCCCCTCCAGGCGGCCGGTGGCGGCCACCACCCGGCCGCAATCGGCCAAGGCGGCCGCCAGGTCGGCGAACTGGGGGGCCGTCTCCAGCACGGCCTGGGCATGGACGGCCATCTGGCGGGCCTCCGCCCCCAGCGGATCACAGCGGGGCGCCACCAGGCGGAGTTCGGCCACCCCGAAATTGGCACACAGGCGCGCGACGCTGCCCAGATTGCGGGCGCCGGCAGGCTCCACCAGCACCAGATTCAGGGTCATGGCTGGGGGTGATTCAGGCCAGGTGATGCAGGAACGCCAGCAGGTCAGCCATGGCCTGGGGATCCGGCTGGAAGCGGGGCATGGGCGGCGTGCGGCCGCTGATGACCTGCTGGATCAACTGACGATCGTTCTTGCGGTGATCGACACCATGGAGGTTGGGACCCACCAGCCCCTGGGCGGCCAGGCCGTGGCAGCCGGCGCAATTGAGGCGGAAGAGCTTGCCGCCGCTGACGTCATCCCCTTTCAGGGCCAAGGTGGCGCGGCTATAGGGGTCCCGGTGGCCCGCTTGCAGGAACGCCGCCAACACCAATCCAGCCGTCAGGGCCAGGGCCAGCATCAGGCCGAGTAGGCGCCGTCCAGGCCAACCATCACTGACCTCTTGAGGGGGCCCGGGCGCCGCGGGCAGAAGGGCGCCAGACCCGGAGGTTCCGGAGAACTCAGCGGGAGCGATGGGCGGCAGACGGGTCACAAAGCTTGAAGCGGCATGACTGGGGGCGCTGATCATGGAACAATGACGCCACGACCATCCCCTGATTCTCAATGATCGAACCCCTGCTCTGTGGCATCGTCCTCGGTCTGATCCCGGTCACCCTCGCCGGCCTTTTCATGGCAGCCTGGATCCAGTACCGCCGTGGCGGCAGCCTGGGGGCCTGATCAGCTATGCCTGACGGGCTGTGTGCACGGGTCAAACCTGTAGCCGATTTTTAGGATGTTGGTAATTTTATAATTCAAACATAATTTTATTGTTTTTGAACAAAAAAGATATTTGACTTTAAGTGCTGGCTAGTCGGCGTTATGGTTAGGAGTTATTTTTTTGGATGACTCTGGTGATCCCATCGATCCTTGAGATTTTCGACTTCTTGCCGAAAGTCCAAGTGGAAGGTTCTAAAACCTTGGGTTGCTGAGAGGCTTTCTTACATTTAGGTTTTTGCCTGACTTCGCGGTCCAAACGGATCAACGGCGGTGGCGAATGGTCTGCGGATGCCAAGGCACTCCGGCAAGGATCGGCCCATGGCGCCGCCCTAGCCAGCGGGCTACTCGAATCAATTCGTAAAACAATCTCGTCTTGTGCCTTGGGTGCGTCCGGCACCATGGGGCCCTCCATTGACTGAATCGCGCAATCCTTCCACTGAAGCGCAAAGGGATAGGCCTGGTGCCCCTTTTTGGCCCTTGATTGCCCCCATGTAGGGATCAAAAGGGGGCAAGGCAGATTTAATTTCTGCGTGTGGGGTCGCCCTTCGTTGACCTACCCGTTGTTGCCCTGAACCACCCCCTGAGCGAGCGCCTATCCCCCTGTGCCGACCCTGTCCAGAGCGGCCAGGCTCTCTCTAAGGCGCTGCCGATCCGCCAGATCCGGGCCCTCGAAGGCAATGGGGATTGGTGGCATCAAAATGGCTGTCTAAATTTCGGGGCCCTGCACCTGGCCGCCTGGCTCGGATCACCCCTGCTACTGGAGACCCACGGGCACGAAGGCCATTGCGTGTTGCTGCAACATGGGGGCCGGGCCGAGTGGCGCCAGGGCAGTGCCTGCCTGGCCCTCAACCCCGGTGAAGGCCTGATCGGACCGGGTCATCCCTGGAGCTTGATCACCACCAGCCTCAGCAGCAGCAGCTCCTGCTTTCTGGCCGATCCCCATCGCCTGCTGCGTACGGCCCGGGCCATGGGGGGAGCCCATTGGCAGCCGGCCGGCCCCGCCGAAAGCGTTTTGCACCAGCCACTGCCCCTGCCTGACCAGCGGGATCTGGCTGGCCGCGGCCTCCTGGAGGCCCTCAGTCGCTTGCTGCCCTTTATCAGTGCCATCGCCCATCAGGGGGAGGGGCTGGTCCAGAGCCTGAATCTCGAAGAGCAGATTTATCGGCTGTTGGCGGCCTTGGTCTTCGCCGACCTGCGCGATGGGGAGCAGCCTTTAGCAGCGTTGGCGGATCGCAAACGCACAGATGCCTGTATCGATGACCTGGTGGATTTCATCCGCCTCAACCTGCATCGCCGGCTTTGCCTCAGTGACCTCGAGTGCCGGAGCATGTATTCCCGCCGGGCCCTGCACTACGCCTTCCGGGCCCGTTTTGATTGCAGTCCGATGCAGTGGGTGCGCCAGCAGCGCCTGGCCACGGCCTTGGATCGCCTGCAAAATCCCATGCAGGGTGAGAGTGTCCTGGGCGTGGCCACGGCCTGCGGCTATCGCTCCTTGAGCCAATTCAGTGTGGATTTCCAAAGGGCCTATCAACGCAAACCCTCTGAGGTGCTGCGTCGGGGCCGTTTCCTGAACCAGCCCGCCGTTGAGCCCCTTGGCGCTGCTTCGGCACCATGAAAAGCCGCTTCCGGCAAGGCATTTAAACTTCAGACCTTGATGCCTTCCGTACTGGGGGGGTTAAGGATCGTGGTGAAGATTTGGGTGGTGTCAGTCAGATTCCCCTGGCTTGTTCAACTCCAGCAGCACCACGGTGCTGCCGCCATAGGTGCGGCGGCGGCGTTCGTGCCAGCCCGCCGGCAGGGCGGGGGGGGCCTTGCTGTCGCATTCCCAGAGCAGGGTGCCGCCCGGCGCCAGCCAGCCGCCGGAGGCCACCGCCTCTGTCAGGGGGCCATGGAGGCCGGCCGGCCAGGGCGGATCGAGGTAGATCAAGTCAAAGCGGTGCTCATCGCTGGTGGGGCCCGGCGCCAGCCAAAGGCGGGCTTCCTGGCAGATCACCCGGGCCCGCTCCGGGGCCACCGCCTCCAGGTTGGCGCGGGCGACCGCCGCGATGCGTCGATCCTGTTCGACGGCCACCGCCAACGCCGCGCCCCGGATCAGGGCTTCGCAGGCCATTACGCCGCTGCCGCAGCAGAGGTCGAGCCAGCGGCAGCCCGGCAATTGGTCCGCCACCAGATTCATGACCGCCAACCGCACCCGGGAGGCCGTCGGTCGGGCCACCAGACCGGGCGGGCTCCGCAGCCGGCGGCCGCCACTGAGGCGCAGGCCATTGCCGCCCTGGTTCCGCTTCAACCTTGGGCGGCCACCCAGGCCAGCCAGCGGCGCAGCATGGCTTCGCCGGTGCGACCCGATTTTTCGGGGTGGAACTGGCAGGCGGCGATGTTGTCCTGCCACAGGGCCGCTGTCACCGGGGTGTCGCCCCACTCCACTAGGGCCGTGGCCCCATCGGCATCGGTCGGGACCGCCGCATAGGAGTGGACGAAATAGACCCAGTTGGGGGGGCTGCCCTGGGGCAGCAGGGGGCTGGGGCGGGCCGCCAGCAATGGGGCCCAGCCCATGTGGGGAATGGGCTGGCCGGGCCAGGCGGGCAGGGCCTGAACCCGGCCGCCCACCAGGCCCAGGCCGCTGGAGGTTCCCTCGTCACTGCCTTCAAAGAGCAATTGCAGGCCCAGGCAGATGCCAAGCAGCGGCCGGCCCGCCGCGCAGGAGCGCCGTAGGGGCTCCACCAGCTTGGCGGCCCGCAGCCGCTCCATGGCCGGATCAAAGGCACCCACGCCCGGCAGCACCAGGGCCTGGCAAGCGTCGATGGCCTCGGGGCCCCGCACGGGCCGCACGTCGGCTCCAAGCCGCTCGAAGGCCCGCTGCACGGAGTGCAGGTTGCCCATGCCGTAGTCCACCAGGCCAATGGGTCCGGTCATGGCACGAAGGGCGCTTCGAGAGTGGCGGCGTTCAGATGTGCTTGCCGATCGCCTGGGAAAGGGTGTTGGCCGGCACGGCTCCGACAACGGTGTCGACCTTTTCGCCCCCCTTGAAGATCATCAGGGTGGGAATGCTGCGAATGCCGTACTGGCTGGCGATGTTGGGATTTTCGTCGGTGTTCAGCTTGAACACCTTGATCTTGCCTTCGTAGGTCTTGGCCATTTCATCGACAATCGGGGCCACCATGCGGCAGGGGCCACACCAGGGAGCCCAGAAATCCACGAGGACGGGCTGGTCGCTGTTCAGCACGTCGGCGGTGAAGGTGGCGTCAGTGGTGGGGGTGGCGCTGGACATCCGTGGAAGTCTTTAAGTCGATTGAACCTAGCAACGAAGTCCTGCCATTCTTGGTGTCGCCAACGCAGCGTTGCAGGCCGTTGCGTGGCGCTGTCAGGGGGGTGGCGAAGAAAGCGGTGCGAAAAGACAGAAAGCCCGGCAACGCCGGGCCGGAGGGTGTGAGGAGTGTGCGAGCCGTAGCCCCCACACCTTGAGCGTAGCGCCAATCTCGGCGCCCCTAGAGGGGTCTTGCGCTGGGACGAACTATTTACCCATGCCCAGTTGCTGGGCTTTCTGATAAACCTTGCCTTCGGTCAACAACGACGGCGCCACCACGACTTCAACCTGCTGCATTTCGCGCAGGCTGCGGGCTCCCAGGGTGCCCATCGAGGTGCGGATCGCCCCCAGCAGGTTCTGGGTGCCGTCATCCAGGGCGGCCGGGCCCCGCAGGATGCGCTCCAGGCTGCCGGTGGTGCCGACCCGGATGCGGGTGCCGCGGGGCAGCACCGGGCTGGGGGTGGCCATGCCCCAGTGGAAGCCCCGGCCGGGGGCTTCGGAGGCCCGGGCGATGGGGGAGCCGATCATCACGGCATCGGCTCCGCAGGCCAGGCATTTGCAGATGTCGCCGCCGGTGACGATGCCGCCGTCGGCGATCACGGGCACCCGGCGGCCGCTTTCCTTTTCGAAGTCGTCGCGGGCGGCGGCACAATCGGCCACGGCGGTGGCCTGGGGGATGCCGATGCCGAGCACCCCGCGGGAGGTGCAGGCGGCGCCGGGGCCGATGCCCACCATCACGCCGGCGGCACCGGCGCGCATCAGGTCGAGGGTCACCTCATAGGTGACGCAGTTGCCGATGATGACGGGCAGCCCCAGGTCACGGCAGAGGGCCGCCAGGTCGAGGCTGGTCCGGCCTTCGGCGCTGATGTGCTCGGTGGAGACCACCGTGGCCTGCACGAACAGCAGCTGGGCTCCAGCCTCAGCCAGCATCGAGCCGAAGCGCATGGCCGCCACCGGGGTGGCACTGACGGCGGCGATGCCGCCCCCCTCGCGGATTTCGCCAATCCGGCGGCGGATCAGGTCTTCCCGCACCGGCTGGCCATAGAGCTCCTGCATCAGGGGCACGAACTCGTCTTTACCAACGGCGGTGATGCGATCGAGCACCGGGTTGGGATCGTCGTAGCGGCATTGCACCCCCTCCAGGTTCAGCACGCCCATGGCACCCAGACGGGAGAGCTGGATGGCCATGGCGGGATCCACGACCCCATCCATGGCGCTGGCGATGATGGGGATCTCGCGCTCAATGCCCCCCAGGGTCCAGCGGCTGTCGACCACATCGGGATCGACGGTGCGGCCCCCAGGGACAAGGGCGATCTCATCAATGCCGTAGGCGCGCCGAACGGTTCGGGAACGGCCGAGCTGGATGGTCAACGGGCGATTACAACGGTTGGGGCCAAACTATCAACAGGTCCGCTGGACTCCGGGCCCTGGTCAGGGGCGACCGGTGAAGTCGTGCCAGCGTTTTTTCCAGATCTGATAGAGGTTTTCCCGGTCCTGGCTCTTGATCAGGTGGGTAAACCCGAAATTGACCAGGTACAGCAGGCCGGCAAGCTGCAGCAGCCGGGGCAGCAGGGGGATGTCGTCGAGGGTTTCGAGCAGGGCTTCATAGAGCTTGATCAGGATCAATCCGCCCAAGAGCAGCCCCGATGCCCGCAAAGGGCCGCCGAGGCGCTCCCAATAGCCGCCCAGGTCCTTGCGGTCCAACCAGTCGCGCAGCTTGCCGCTGAGCAGATCCCATTCGCCGCCTTCGCCGTTCTCGCCCCCCAGGGGGGGAACCTCGACGCTGGAGCCGATGGTGGGGATGGCCGTGGCTGGGGTCGCTGAGGCTCCATAGGAGCTGGAGAGGCCATAGGAACCGGCGAGGCCATAGGAGCCGGCCGGGGGGGGCAAGGCGGTGGCGGTCTCGCCGTCGGTGGGATCGGGGGTGCTGCTGACGGGTGCATAACCCATCGCAAGGGGAGGCGTTTCAGCCGGGCTTTCTTCTGGTGCCACGGCCACGGTTTCCGTTGGGGCCGCTGCCTGGTCTGCGCTGCTGGCCGGGGCGCCATAGGAGCCGATCGCCATCGGAGGCGGGGCCTGGTCGTCCTGGGGCTCCGGAGCGTGGGGCGTTTCTGCCATGGCGAGGGGAGGGCTCTTGCCGGAGCTTACCGACCCTTTTCGGCTACTTCTTTGTGGCTTTCTGCCTTTTTCATGGCGCTTGTGTTTTTCGTGACCATGCCTCCCCCGGAGTCGGGCCTGGCGCTGGCTCAGGGGGGCAGCGGCACCAGGCCGGGGCGGGAGCCCAGGGGCAGCAGCGGCAGCCTCAGGGGAAAGGCGCCGCTTTGGAGTTGGCTGATCAACTCCAAAGCCATGGCTTGGGCCAGCCGGGGGCTGTGGGCGGGAGCTGCCGGAATGGGGCGGCCATCCACCCGGATTTCCCCCCGGCGCAGGCTGCTGTAAGGCACCCCGCCGAAACTTGGTTTGATGCGCCGTGGGATCGACACATCCAGCACCGGCGCCTCCAGGGCCCCGTCGTCTGTGGCGATTTGGCGGGCCACGGCGGGGCTGATCAGGGGAATCGGGGCGGCGATCGCCACCAGCAGGGCGCTGCCATGGCCTTCGAAATGGCAGGCCCGAACCCAGCGGGGGCTGAGGCCATGCAGATCAACGCTGAGGGCGGCCACGGCACCGGGGCTGCGGGCATGGCCGCTGGGCAGGCGCCGGGGCGCCGGTTGGTGGCCACTGCCGCTGCCGACCACCCAGCCAATGGCGCCCCCCACCAAGACCGGTGAGCCGGGGCCAAGCAGGGACAGACCCGGCATGGCCAGGCCGATGCTGTCGGCCCCGGAGCAGCTGTAGAGGGCGTTGCCGTAGGGGCCCAGCAGGGGGCCCCAGGGGGTTCGGATCAGGCCCTGGGCGCTGCTAACCGCCACCAGGCCGTTTTCGACGATGCCGCGGTGCAGTAGCAGTTGGCCGCCGCCGATGGCTTCGAGATCAAGGCGGGTGTGCAGCTCCCGGCGGGGTTGCAGCAGGGTGGCTTCCCCAGAGGCACCGAAGTCCACCGCCTGCCCCGCCAGCAGATCGGCCAGAACCTGGGCCGCCCCGGCGATCGGCAGCAGCAGGTCGCCGCCGGAGCCACTGGCCAGTCCCCCAACCCCCCCCAGCACCGGGTCCCGCAGGCGGATCGGCGGGTCCGCGGGCCCCAGGCTTAGGTGCAGGCTGGCCTGGTCGGTGAATTCGGCGTTGGCTGCCACCACCACGTCGGTGCTCTGGTAGGCCTCCGCCAGGTCGGAATGGGCCACGAGGGCCCGGAATTCCGCCGCCGTCCGCACCCGCAGCTCGCCCTCACTCTGGCGGCGCTGCAGTTCGGATTCATTGCGGGGCGGCAGTTTCAGGGGGGCCATGGGGCCTCAGGGGGAGGGGGTACGGGCTGCCGATAAAGTGGACTTCATTCAAGGCGGTTGTGCATGGCGGATCCAACCGGACCGGGGGAAGGAAATTCTCCGGAGAACAATCCCGGCGATTCCGACGGACGGATCGGGCCCTGCCCGATGCCCGCGACGGCCTCAAGCCCGTGCACCGTCGCATTCTCTATGCGATGTACGAGCTGGGTCTCACCAGCGACCGCCCTTACCGCAAATGCGCCCGGGTCGTCGGCGAGGTCCTGGGCAAGTACCACCCCCATGGCGACACGGCGGTCTACGACGCCTTGGTGCGCATGGCCCAGGACTTCTCCATGCGCATGCCGCTGGTGGATGGCCATGGCAACTTCGGCTCGGTGGATAACGATCCGCCGGCGGCGATGCGCTATACCGAATCCCGGCTGCAGTCGCTGACAACGGACAGCCTGCTGGCCGATATCGAGAGCGAAACGGTCGATTATATCGACAACTTCGATGGATCCCAGCAGGAACCCACGGTGATGCCGGCGCGCATCCCCCAGTTGCTGCTGAATGGTTCCACCGGCATTGCCGTGGGGATGGCCACCAACATCCCTCCCCACAATCTCACCGAACTGATTGATGGGTTGCTGGCCCTGATCGCCAACCCTGATCTCGAGGAGCGCCAGCTGCTGGCCATCATCCCTGGCCCCGATTTTCCCACCGGGGGCCAGATTCTGGGCCGGCGAGGGATCCGCGACACCTACACCACTGGTCGGGGGTCGGTGACGATGCGGGGTGTGGCCAATATCGAGACGATCGAGGCCAAGGGGCGCCCCGATCGGGATGCCGTCATCATCACCGAACTGCCGTATCAGACCAATAAGGCGGCCTTGATCGAACGGATTGCCGAGTTGGTTAATGACAAGAAATTAGAAGGAATTTCCGATATTCGTGACGAGAGTGACCGCGATGGCATGCGCATCGTCATCGAGTTGCGCCGCGATGCCTACCCGCAGGTTGTGCTTAATAACCTCTTTAAGCTAACGCCGCTTCAAAATAACTTTAACGCTTATATGTTGGCGCTGGTGAACAGCGAGCCGGTGCTGCTGACCCTGCAAAAAATGTTGCAGGTGTTCCTCGATTTCCGCATCGAGACCATTGAGCGCCGCACCCGTTATCTGTTGCGCAAGGCCGAAGAGCGTGACCATATCCTGTTGGGTCTGTTGATCGCCCTCGACAATCTTGATGCCATCATCGCCCTGATTCGTGCCGCGGCGGATACCGCCAGTGCCAGGCAGGGATTGGTCAGTGAATTTGGGCTGAGTGAGGCCCAAGCCGATGCCATTCTGCAGATGCAGCTCCGTCGGCTCACGGCCCTCGAGGCCGACAAGATTCGGCTGGAGCACGACGATCTCGTCGCCAAGATCACCGATTACCATGACATCCTGGCGCGCAAAGAACGGGTGTTAGCCCTAATTGTTGAAGAACTGGGTGTATTGCGGGCCCGCTATATCTCCCCCAGGCGCACCGAAATCCTGGACCTCGAAGGGGGTCTCGAAGACATCGACCTGATCGCCAATGAGCGCTCGGTGGTAATGCTCACCGAAAACGGCTATCTCAAGCGCATGCCGGTGAGTGAATTTGAGGCCACCAGCCGCGGCACCCGTGGTAAGGCCGGCACCCGCACCCAGGGGGAGGAGGCGGTGCGCCTGTTCATCAGTTGCAATGACCACGATGTGTTGCTGCTGTTCAGTGACCGGGGGGTGGTGTACTCATTGCCGGCCTACCGCGTTCCCGTCTGCAGTCGCACCGCCAAGGGCACGCCGGTGGTGCAGCTGCTGCCGATTCCCCGCGAAGAGGCGATCACGTCCCTCCTGGCGGTCGACAACTTCGGCGACGATCGCCAGTTGGTGATGCTCACCAGCGGCGGTTTCGTCAAGCGCACCCTGTTATCGGCCTTCGCCAACATTCGCTCGAACGGACTGATCGCCATTTCCCTGGAGGAGGGGGATGCCCTGCGCTGGGTGCGGCTGGCGATTCCGGGTGACAGCGTCCTGATCGGATCGTTGAAGGGCATGACGATCCATTTCCGCCTCAGCGATGAAGAACTGCGGCCCCTAGGACGCACGGCCCGGGGTGTCCGCGCCATGAACCTGCGCGGCGGCGACCAGCTGGTGAGCATGGATGTGCTGCCCGCTGAGCTGGCCGATCGGGTCGCGGCCGGTGGGGACAGCGGCGAGGCGGGCGACGAGGCGGAGGAGGATGGTCTGGAGCTGGCGGGCGCCGAAGGTCCCTGGGTGCTGGTGGCCAGCGCCAGTGGCCTGGGCAAGCGGGTGCCGGTGAATCAGTTCCGCCTGCAGAAACGGGCGGGCATGGGCCTGCGGGCGATCAAGTTCCGCCGTGATGGGGATGTGCTGGTGGGGCTGAAGGTGCTGGGGGCCGGCGAGGAGTTGCTGCTGGTGAGCGAACGGGGCGTGATTGTGCGCATGCGGGCCGACGCCGTGCCCCAGCAGTCCCGAGCCGCCACCGGCGTCCGCCTGCAGCGACTCGACAGTGGCGACCGACTCGCCGAAGTGGTGCTGGTGCCGCCCGCTCCCGAAGGGGAAGACGGGGAGCCGGTGGCTGACCCTGACGTGGTGGTGACCCCTGGCGATCTCCCCATCGATTCCGTTGCTCCGTCCCCAGCCGCGGCCCTGGAGACTGGCCCTGGCGCGTCGGCGGACGACGAAGGGGATGATTCAGGGGATGGCGATGGGGCTGGGGAGGCTGGGACCCCTGACTGATGTTCTGGTGATCGGCGCAGGTCCGGCGGCCCTGGCCATCGCCGCTGACCTGGCCGAGAGGGGCTTGGCGATCACCGCCCTGGCGGCCGGCGATCCCCACACCCCCTGGGTCAACACCTACGGCATCTGGTGCCAGGAGGTGGATTCCCTTGGCCTCGGCTCCCTGCTCTCCCATCGCTGGAGCAACACGGTCAGCTACTTCGGCCCCGGGGGCAGCTCCCCAGGGGGGGATGGGCTACTACACCACGGCCGCGCCTACGGCCTCTTCGACAAAGCGGCCCTGCAGGCCCATGGGCTGGGCCGCTGCGCCGCCGCCGATGTCCGTTGGCTGCAGGGCCAGGCCGCCTCCTGGCAGCTGGAGGATCAGGCTTTCGTGGTCACCACCGCCGCGGGCCACCAGCATCGGGCCCGGTTGCTGCTGGATGCCAGCGGCCACCAGAGCGTCTTTGTGCGCAGGCGTCAGGATGGGCCCGTGGCCGGCCAGGCCGCCTACGGCATCGTCGGCCGCTTCAGTGCCCCGCCGATCGAGCCGGGGCAATTCGTGTTCATGGACAGTGGCGGCGGACTGGAATTCGTCAGTGGGACCGCCATGCTGCAAGGCGTGACCTACCAGGGCGTTCTGGACATGAGCCAGAACAACCGGTTCCTGCGGATCGTGAACGGGATCACGTTCACCGGGCTGAACGGCGCGGGTGCCGGCACGGTCAATCTGACGGGCGAGAACGTCAACCTCTCCATCGACGGCAAAACGACACTAGATAACGCGACCCTGAACATCGGCAACAGCGGCGGCGGTGGTCAATCGCTGCTCTTTGCCAACGATGTCGGTCCCGGAGCGGTGCTGACCCTGGGCAGCAAGTTCAATGTCGTGCATGCCGGGCGCAGCGCGTCGTTATCATCGTCGGGCAACCCGGCCAACGCCATCGTGAACCAGGGGTTGCTCACCGCCGCATTCTCCGGCGGCATTCTCAATATCAACGGCAACCGCTTCACCAACACCGGCACGGTCCTGGTGAGCAATAGCGACAGCCTGGTGATCGGCGCGACCACAATCACCAACACCGGTACGATCAACATCGCCGCCAAATCGAGCCTGACCCTGTCGGGAGCTTGGTCGAACGCCGGCAAGATCAGCATGACCGATGGCGGGTTAGGTCTGAACGGCAGTTTCAACACAGCGGCCCTGAACAGTATCACGCGCTCGGGCGGCGGCGTGTCGATCGGTGGGTCCGAGGACAACACGGGCGCCACGATTAAGGTGGGTGCCGGCGCGGCGCTGGGCACGATCTTCCTGACCACCAACGGCATCATCTCAGGCGGGACGATCCAGGACAGTGGCGGCGGACTGGAATTCGTCAGTGGGACCGCCATGCTGCAAGGCGTGACCTACCAGGGCGTTCTGGACATGAGCCAGAACAACCGGTTCCTGCGGATCGTGAACGGGATCA
>JAPLIF010000023.1 GCA_026389255.1 Cyanobacteriota bacterium | reverse complement strand
GGATGTCTTTGGCGACCTCAGCATCAACCGCCAATTCCGCGACCTTCCCCGCGTGCGGATCCTCCACCCGATGCGCTGGCCCAGCTCTCTGGCCGAGACCGGCCAAGGCCGCTGTGATCTGCTGCTGACCCCCTTGCTGGAGAGCCCGCTCAACGCGGCGAGGGCCCCGGTCAAGTTCATCGACGCCGCCCGCTGCGGGGCCGCCGGCCTTTACTCGGATCGCTCGCCTTACCGAGGCTTCGTCCGCCCGGGCATTGATGGGCTGCTGCTCGGGGATCGCCAGCAGGAGTGGCTGGAAGCGATCGAGTGGCTGATCCTCGATTCTGGTGCCAGGCATCGACTGGCCGCGGAGGGTCGGCGTCGCGCCCTGCAGCTGAGTGGGTTTCCCTGATTCCCGGGCGTTGGGAGAGCCTTGTAGCCGTGGGAAACTCCTCTCATCTTTTCAGCCCATGCCTGCATGTCACCCTGCGAGGGATTCACCACACGCTGCGGTCAAGGCCAGCTGGCGGCAGGGATCCGCTGGGGTTCGATCGGTTTGATGTCGTCCCTGATCGTGCTGCCCGGCGGCAGCGCCGTGGCTCAATCAGCCCCGAACCCCCTGGCCCCATCGCGGCCAGCAGAGAGGAAGCTGCCTGCGGCGTCTGCGATCGACCCTGGCCTGGCGGCCAACCTCCGCTACCGGTTGGGTCCGGGGGACAAACTCAAGATGGCCGTCTTCCGGATGGAGGGCTACGAGACCGTTGCCGAGGTCCTCAGCGATGGCACCCTCAACCTGCCCCGGCTGGGCAGCGTGCCGGTCTGGGGGTTGAGTCTCGATGAGGCCCGGCGGCGGATCACCGCCGGCTACGCCACGATCCTGCGGCGTCCGATCGTGTACCTGGATCTGGTCGAGGCGCGCCCGGTCCGGGTGGCGGTGAGCGGCGAGGTGCAGCGGCCTGGGCTTTACAGCATCGGTAAGGGGGGATCGAACCAGCTCAGCAGCAGCGGCCCTGGAGGCTCCCCTAGCACCTTGATTCAAACCAGCGGCGCGCCGACCCTCCTCGATGCGATCCAGCGGGCCGGAGGTCTCACCGCCTACGGCGATCTTCGCCGCCTCACCGTGCAGCGCCCCAGCGGCGGCCCGGGATCCCCCTTGCGCACGTATCAGTTCGACTTTCTCAAGGTGCTCTCCGGCAGCGGGCCCGTCACCAACCCACTCCTCTACGACGGCGACACCATCACGATTCCCCGCGCCGAGAACCTCAGCGAAACCGAATTGCTCGCCATCGCCTCCTCCACCTTCGCGCCCGACACGATCGCGGTGAATGTGGTGGGCGAAGTGTTGAAGCCCGGCACCCTGAATGTGAAGGCCAACAGCCCCCTCTCCGGCGCCCTGCTTTCGGCCGGTGGCCTGACACGCCGGGCCAATCCCTCCACCGTGCGGCTGCTGAGACTGGAGTCCAGCGGTTCCATCAAGCAGGCCACCATCAGCTTCAACCCTGCCGCCACCCTCGGCTCGCCCCAGAACCCGCCCTTGCAACAGGGAGATGTGGTTGTGGTAGATCGCCACGGCTGGGCCAAGGCCAACGACAGCCTGCGCTCCGCCATGGAGCCCATCGCGCCGATCATCAACGCGGCCGGCCTCTTCCGCCTGTTGGGCCTCCCCTAGGGAGCCGGCTAGACCACCTTGGGCGCTTAGCGTGCCAAACCTCCGCCCCTCCCGGCCTGCCGCCGGACTCTGACGTGACCCTGCGGCTCACCAACACGCTCACCCGCCGCCTAGAGCCGTTCGTGCCCCTCAACAGCGGCCGGGTCTCGATCTATTGCTGCGGCGTCACGGTCTATGACCTCTGCCACCTGGGGCACGCCCGGAGCTACATCGTCTGGGATGTGCTGCGTCGTTATCTGCAATGGAGCGGATATGCCGTCACCTACGTCCAGAATTTCACCGATATTGACGACAAGATTCTCAAGCGAGCGGCAGAGGAAAACAGCACCATGGCCGCCGTCAGTGAACGCAATATCGAGGAGTACTGGCTCGATATGGATCAGCTCAATATCCTGAAGCCCGATCGAACCCCACGGGCCACCCTCTGCCTGGATGCGATCCGCACCATGATTGGCGAATTGGAGGCGCGGGGAGCGGCCTACAGCACCGATGGTGATGTCTATTTTGCCGTTACGGGCAAAAGCGATTACGGCAAACTCAGCGGCCGCGATCTCCAGCAGCAGCAGGAGGGTGCCAGCGGTCGCCTCAACCAGGAAGAAGAAAATCGCAAGCGCCATCCCTTTGATTTTGCCCTCTGGAAAGGGGCCAAACCGGGTGAACCTAGCTTCGCTTCGCCGTGGGGACCTGGACGGCCCGGCTGGCATATCGAATGCTCGGCCATGGTGCGCCAGGAACTGGGTGAAACCATCGACATTCATCTGGGTGGAGCCGACCTGATCTTTCCGCACCACGACAATGAAATCGCCCAGTCCGAAAGTGCCACCGGCCAATCCTTGGCCCGCTACTGGCTCCACAACGGCATGGTGAATGTCAACGGGGAGAAGATGAGCAAATCCCTGGGCAATTTCACCACGATCCGGGCCCTGTTGGCCGATGGCGTCAGCCCCATGACCCTGCGCCTGTTCGTGCTGCAGGCCCACTACCGCAAGCCCCTGGATTTCACCCGGGCGGCATTAGATGCGGCAGCGACCGGTTGGCAGGGGCTGGCAGCGGCCCTGGGGGTTGGCGAGACCCTGGGTTGGACAGTGCGGGCTGGCTTGCCCCAGCCGGCCTTGTCGGGCGAACTGGCCGCCAGCCGTGCCCGCTTCGTCGCCGCCATGGACGATGACTTGAACACCGCGGCCGCCCTGGCCGAATTGTTTGATCTAGCCAAACCGCTGCGGGGTCTGGCGGGGCGATTGCGCACCAGCGACGCCAGCCAATACGCCCTCAGCCAGGCGGAACGCCATCTGGAGGAACGTTGGAAATTACTTATGGAACTGGCCGGAGAGGTGCTGGGGCTGATTACTACAACCAAGCCAGAACAGAAGCCCGCTTTAGATGTGACAATTCAATCTACAGGTGAAAAGCCTGTCTATGAATTGCTCCAGCAACGCTACCTGGCCAAAACCCAGAAGGACTACACAAAAGCCGACCAACTGCGAGACGAGTTGATGAACAAATACCAAGTCGAAATCTTTGACAAAAAAGCAGGAATCACCACGGCAACCGGAGGGGTTCTCCAGGAAATAGTCGTAACCTTCGATCCACAGGCACAGCCCGGCGCTTCTGCCTAGACACTCCCTAGGGATCTTTCGCCGCAGGCGGCCGGGATGTCTGCTTCATGGCCGCCTCGATGCGACGGATCCGAACCAGGGTCTGTTGCCACACCTCCAGGCGGAACCCGGCGGGACCATCGCCCGCGGCCGCTTCCTGGCGGGTGGCCTCCACCAGGGCCTCCAGATCGCCGCCCCGCTCAAAGGCCTCCCACAACTGACGTTCGAGGCGGGCCCGGGCGATGAAATTCCAGCGCTGCAACCAAAGCATCCATAGCCCCCTGGGGGGTTCAGTTAAGACCCCCGCCACCCCCACTGTCTGGTTCCATGGCCGATGAGAGACTGGGGCTCCGTCGCCCCCGGGAATCTCACCTTGAAAGCCATTGCCGTGCTGGGCTCCACCGGCTCCATCGGCACCCAGACCCTGGACATCGTTGAAGAGTTTCCGGATCGTTTCCGGGTGGTGGCCCTGAGCGCCGGCAACAACCTGGCGCTGCTGGTTGAGCAAATCCGACGCCACGCCCCCGAGGCCGTCGCCCTTGCCGATGCGACGCGACTTGGCGAACTGGAGGAGCGGCTGGCGGCCCTGGAGCCCAGCCAACGGCCACCAAGGCGGCCCCAGTTGCTGGGGGGGCGTGAGGGGATCTGTGCGGTGGCCGCTTGGCCCAGCGCCGAGCTGGTGGTAACCGGCATCGTCGGCTGCGCCGGCCTGCTGCCCACCTTGGCCGCCATCCGCGCCGGTAAGGATCTGGCACTGGCCAACAAAGAAACGCTGATCGCCGCAGGACCGGTGGTCCTGCCCGAGTTGGAGCGGAGTGGCAGTCGGCTGCTGCCGGCCGATTCCGAGCACTCCGCCATATTCCAGTGCCTGCAGGGCACCCCCTGGCCTGAAACGGCACGGCTCTCGACGGGGCACCCCACGCCCGGCCTGCGCAGCATCCAGCTGACGGCCTCCGGCGGCGCCTTCCGGGACTGGCCCGCGGCGGACCTGGCCAAAGCCACCGTGGCCGATGCCACCAGCCATCCCAACTGGAGCATGGGCCGCAAGATCACGGTCGATTCGGCCACCTTGATGAACAAGGGGCTGGAGGTGATCGAAGCCCACTACCTATTCGGCCTCGACTACGACCATATCGAGATTGTCATCCACCCCCAGTCGATTATCCATTCG
>JAPLIF010000253.1 GCA_026389255.1 Cyanobacteriota bacterium | reverse complement strand
GTCCTGGCCCTGGCCCTGGTCTTGCGGGCTTTTCATGGTGGGTCAGTTGGGGACCGCCGGTCCCAGCCACCGCTCAAGGGCCGGTGAAAAGACTTCCCTGATCACCGTGAGCGCCTTTCCCTGCCGAAAAAAGCGGTAATGGCGGCTCCAGTAAGGACCGGGATGGCCGAAACGGTCCTGCAACCAGGGACCATCCACCTGGGCCAGTCCATCCACCTCGCGGAAGAGTTCGGCCCTGCCCGCGGTCAAATTGCGCCAGATCGGCTGGCGATGGTCGGGTAGGTGGTGATGGGCCTCTTCCAGGGTCCACCAGCTTTCGGCCCAGCCCAGGGTTTCGGCTCCGCAGCACAGCCAAACCTGGCGCCGCAGGAGTGGGGAGACCAGCTCGCTGACCTCGACAGGGGCACCCATGGCCTCAGGCGGTTCTGGAGCCATGGCGATCAATTCCACCTCAACGGTCTGACCGGTGAGGAGTTCCAGGTGCCGGGTGGGACTGCCATCCCCAAGCAGCAGCAGCTTCCAGCCGCCGCCCAGTTGGCTACCGGCCCGCGCGGTGAAGACATCAATTGGGGAAGACTGCCAAAGCACCTGCGGAGAACATTGCAGTGGCTGGTCAGCGGGAGGGGCGTTCACCCGCCACCCACGATCGCCAGCCTCCTTGCCACCCCCTCCCGTTCGACCAGGGCGCTTTCGACGTCGGTGGACCGCAGCCGCCAGCCGGTGCCACCAATGGTTTCACCGACGTTGACACTGGTGGAGGTGGCGCCGATCTGGAAGATGGCCGAGCCAGGCTTGCCTCTTCCGGGGGTGGCGGCGGAGCAGCGCTCTCGACGACCTGGGTCCCAGGGGTGACCGGCGGCTGGCTGCGGGGAACGGTCTCCAGGCTGGGGGCCATCGGTGTGGCCAGCACCTGGACCTGACTCGGCATCGGTTCGGGGTTGGCCGGTCCCAGGGAACGCAACCGCTCGACCATGAGCAGATTGCGCTCCTGGCTGAGACTTTGTTGCAGATGGGTCCACTGTTGAACAAACAACAGGGCCGCGATGGTGCTGACCAACCCCATTCCCGCCAGGGCCAGCCATAGCCAAGGGCTTGGCGGGTGGCCCCTGTGATTGGAGGTGGGCGCAACGACCTCTTGCGGGGCTTCGCTGGCCGTGACCTGACTGTTGATAGACCGTTGGCCCCGCCCCGTCCAAGGGGTGGGCCCTCCGGCGGGAGGCCGGTGCGGACTGGGGGAACCATCCGGGTCCATAGGCAGATCAGGATCCATCGGCTGATCGATGGTTTGATCCGGATCAAAAATCCGGTTCATCATTTGTTCTGCCTTGAGTTCCCAGTAGGCGCGGGAGGTGGGAAGGCGTTTGAGATCGCTCACCGCTGAAATCCAACCGGCTGGTGAGTCACCTTATCGGGGTTTGTCTGGCGTCGTTCCAATTCAAGCCAGAGCAGCAGGGCGGTCACGTCAGCGGGGCTGACCCCTGGCACCCTTCCGGCCTGGCCCAGGGTCAGGGGCTTGAGGGCCGCCAGCTTCTCCCTCGCTTCGGTGGAAAGATTGGTGATGCGGTGATAGGCCAGATTGGCGGGCAGCACCCGGCCCTCCTGCTTTCTGACCCGGGCGATTTGCTGTTCCTGGCGGGCCAGGTAGCCGCTGTATTTGATGTCGATTTCGGCCCCGTCCCGCACCTCGTCGGCGAGGGATGGGGAACTGAGGCCATGGCGTTGCAGGTCGCTGGCGTGGAACCCTGAACGCCGCAGCAGGTCGGCCAGGGTGATGGAACCCTTGATCGGGGCCCCTGTTTCGGCGGCGATGGCCTTGGCGGCCCCATCGCCCATCCGTAGCCGGACGCTTTCCAGGCGCTGCTTTTCGGTTTCTATCGCCGCCAGCTTGGCTTCAAAGAGCTGCCAGCGACGATCGTCAATCAGGCCGAGGCTTCGGCCCAGGGGTGTCAGGCGCCGGTCGGCATTATCCCCCCGCAGTACCAGGCGGTATTCGCTGCGGCTAGTCAACACCCGGTAGGGCTCCTTGAGGTCCTTGGTCACCAGGTCATCGATCATGGTGCCCATATAGCTGCCTTCCCGGGCGAGGGTCACCGGATCCTGGTTGCCAAGGCGGCGGGCGGCATTGAGGCCAGCCACCAGCCCCTGGGCCGCGGCCTCTTCATAGCCCGTGGTGCCATTGAGCTGACCCGCCGTGAACAGGCCGCCAATGCGTTTGGTCTCCAGGGTGGGCCAGAGTTGGGTGGCCGGCAGGTAGTCGTATTCGACGGCATAGGCCGGGCGCAGCATCACACAGTTCTCCAGCCCGGGCAGGGTGCGCAACAGACTGAGTTGCAGCCGTTCGGGCAGGCCTGTTGAGAAGCCCTGCACATAGATCTCAGGGGTGTCGCGGCCTTCCGGTTCCAGGAAGATCTGGTGACTGTCCTTATCGGCAAAGCGCACGATCTTGTCTTCGATCGAGGGGCAATAGCGCGGCCCCTTGCTGTCGATGAAGCCTCCGTAGATCGGGGTCAGGTGCAGGTTGTCCCGGATCAATTGATGGGTGGCTGCCGTGGTGCGGGTGATGTGGCAGCTCATGGGGGCGCCGCTGACCCAGGCAGTGGGGTCGAAGGAGAAGAAGCGGTGCTGGGCGTCGCTGGGTTGTTCCTCCAATCGCTCCAGGTCCAGGCTGCGGCGATCGACCCGGGCCGGTGTGCCGGTCTTGAGGCGATCGGTGACGAAGCCCAACTCCCGCAGGGCTTCGGTCAGTCCTTCGGAGGCCTGTTCGCCGGCCCGGCCCGCCGGCATCGAGCGGTTGCCCACCCAGATGCGTCCCCCCAGGAAGGTGCCCGTGGTGAGGATCACGGCGCCGGCGGCGTAGGCGCTACCGAAATAGGTTCGAACCCCCACCACGCGGGCGGCGGGTTCCCTGGAGCCAGGGCTAGCCGTTGGATCTCCTTCGACGACGAGCCCGGTGACCATCGCCTCCCGCAGGTGCAGGTTGGGCGTGTGTTGCAGCAGTTGCAGCATCTGGCGGGCGTACTGCCGTTTGTCCGTCTGGGCCCGCAGGGCCCAGACGGCAGGGCCGCGGCTGGCGTTGAGGACCCGCTTCTGTAGGGCGGTGGCGTCGGCCAGGCGACCGATGACGCCACCAAGGGCGTCCACTTCATGCACCAGCTGGCTTTTGGCCGGTCCCCCGACCGCCGGATTACAGGGCTGCCAGGCGATGCGATCGAGATTGAGGCTGAACAGGGCTGTGCGCACCCCCAGTCGGGCGGCGGTGAGCGCCGCTTCGCAGCCGGCATGGCCACCACCGACGACGATCAAGTCAAAGCTTTCGCTGGGGTCAGGAAGGGGACTGCTTAGCACCATTGTTCCAGGCTAGAAGCCAGCCCTCCAGTCTGTCCCTCAAGGGGATTGCTGCAGCCGCTGTTTGTAAGTCTCAAGGGTGCCGGCGTTGATCCAGCCCGTGGCGATTGTTTTGCTGTGGTCATGGCTGATCTGACCGCGATGAATGTGGGAGAGGCCCGCCGGAAAGATGGCCAACGTACCCTTTTCGGCAGGGAGGCAATACTCCTGCCAGAGAAATTCGGTGCCACCGGCCGGAACGGTGTCGCAATAGAGAATCCAGGCCAGCACCCGGCGGATCGGTTCGGTGGCTTCGTCGCTGGTGTTCCAGTCGCAGTGCCAGGCGGCGAAGCCCTCCCCCGGGGCGTAGTGCTGCAGGTTGAACAGGGGGTTGACGAACAGGGAGTGTTCTGGACAACACTCCAGAAACTGGGGCCGCTCCGCTAGCCAGCGCCTCAGTCCTGCTGCCACTCCCCTGATCACGACTTCGGCCAGGCCATGGGCCTCCGCATCGTCATGGTCCAGCGCCACCAGGCTGATATCCGTCGAGACCTTGGCCGGAGGATGGCCGGCGGGACCATCACCAAAGGCCACACCGCGCCGCTGCAGATCGCTGCGACGGGCATAGAAGCCAAGCACCGCATCGGCCAGGGCCAGGTAGCCCGGATCCTGGAAGGTGCCGATCAGCCGCATGGGCTGGGAGTGGCCCCTGGCGTGGCCACCGGTGTGGTGACCCCGAGGGAACGCTCCAATCCGGCCATCACCACATCGGCGACGGTTTTGACCCGATAGCGGCAGGCTTGGGTTTCGCTCGAGCGAAAGCTGCCCGTTTCCCAGTACTTATTGCTGCCGGCGCCACCGCCACACAGGCCGAAGTAGTCGCAGCTGGATCGGCACAGCTCAACGCCGGCGACCATGTCGCGCTGCATGCGCTGAAACTTGTCGGTGCCGATCACACTTTCAAGACTGTCGTGACGCACGTTGCCAAGTACAAAATCACCATATTCTTCGGTGGGAACCGCCAGCAGTTCCGGGTCAAAAGTGGAGAAATTGCCTTGATGATCCACATTGACAATCACGAAGGCCCGGTTCATGTCGGTGTCTTGTAACCGCGCTTCGCTGTAGATCAAACTACAGGTGGTTTCAAACTCTCGCAAATTGAGGGCGCCCGGTTCGGGCTTCACTGTCAGGGCGATCCAAACTGGACTGGAAGTTGACCCCTTCGGTTTCCTCCATGTTGAAGCCCACATCGCGGATGCCGTGATCCACGAAGAACCGAAAGATGGCTTCGGCGTGATCCAGGGATTCGTCCGTCAGGACGGAGATGACATGGAAGGGCAGGTTTTGGCGCTGTAAATGTTCAATGCCCCGCAGGGTGGCTGCGTGGCTACCAAGGCCGCTGCGGGTACGGCGGTGGGCATCGTGCAGAAAGGCGGGGCCATCCAGGCTGACCCCCACTGAGATCTCGTTGCGGCGAAAGCACTCACACCACTGAGCGTCAATCAAAATGCCATTGGTCTGAATCGACTGCTCGATGGTCAGACCCGGGGTAAGGCGCGCCACCGCAGCACGGATGCGATCGGTGGCGGCATCGTAAAAATCTGGGGGAACAGCCAGGGGTTCACCCGCATGCCAAAGCAGGGTGAAATCCTTGCCAATGAACGGACTGGTCAGCACCTGTTCCAAAATCGGATCCAAGAGCTCGAGGTCGAGGCGGCTGCGGTTGTTCCGGTCCGGCAGATAGCAGTAATCGCAGTCGAGATTGCAATAGGGGGTGGGTTGGATCACCAACAGGGACAGGGGTCCGAACAAGTTGGGTTCGGACCCTGAAGCAGGGTTGGGGGGGAGCTTGCGGCTCACCAATTGCGGAAGCCCCCGCCGCCGTTACGCCAGGCACCACCGCCACCCCCATTCCTCCAGGCGGCCCCGCCATTGCGCCAGCCGCCGCCATTGCCGAAGTAGCCCCCGTTGCGCCAACCGCCGCCGCCATTGAGGAAACCGGG
>JAPLIF010000198.1 GCA_026389255.1 Cyanobacteriota bacterium | reverse complement strand
CCAGGCCCTGCTGCACCATCACCCGGCCGCCGCCCTCGTTTTCCTCGGCCGGCTGGAAGATCAGCACCACCGTGCCGTCAAAGCGTCGGGTTTCGGCCAGGTATTGGGCGGCCCCCAGCAGCATGGTGGTGTGGCCGTCGTGGCCGCAGGCGTGCATGCGGCCCGGGTGGCGGGATCCATGGTCAAAGGTGTTGGCCTCCGTGATCGGCAGGGCATCCATGTCGGCCCTAAGGCCGATGCTGCGGGCCGAACCACCGGCCTGGTCAGCACCGGCCAGGCCGGTGCCGGCCCGCAGCACCCCGACCACGCCGGTGCCGGCCAGGCCGGTGTGCACCTCACAGCCGAAGCTGGTGAGCCGCTCGGCCACCAAGGCAGCAGTGCGGTGTTCTGCGAAGGCCGTTTCGGGGTGGGCGTGCAGGTCCCGCCGCCAGGCGGCCATGGTGGGGGCCAGGTCCTGCAGGCGTTGAATCAGGGCCATGGTGGGGGCCGCCTCAGGCCGCCAGGACCGGGGAGCCGGCCGCAACCAGCTGGCGCAGGGCCGTAATCACCCGTTCCTGTTGCTCATCACCCAGTTCGGGGAAGATCGGCAGGCTGAGGACTTCGGCGCAGAGGCGCTCGGTGCCCGGCAGGCTGCCGGGTCCATAGCCCAGTTCGGCGTAGGCCGGCTGGCGATGGATCGGGATCGGGTAGTAGATGATCGTGATCACCCCTTCATCCTGGAGCCGCTGCTTCAGCCAGTCGCGGCAACAGGCTTCCGGCAGGCCGAAGGTGGCACTGTCACTGGAGGGGGTGCAGCGGCCGGCGCAGCTGGCCTGATTGGCGGGGCAACCCGGCACCCGCACCACGAATTGGTTCCAACTGTGGCCTTCGGGGCCGGCCTCGGCGAGCTGGATGGCGGTCAGGTCGCCGAGGGCCTCCCGGTAGCGCTGGGCGATGCGACGCCGCCGCTCGACCCACAGGGGCAGGTGGGGCAACTTGACGTTGAGGACCGCCGCCTGCAAGGCATCAAGGCGGCTGTTGTAACCCAGGTCGGTGTGGAGATACCGGCGCGGCATGCCGTGGACCGCCAGCTCCCGGATGCGTTGGGCCAGGGTGCTGTCGCGGCAGACCACGGCCCCGCCATCGCCGGCGGCCCCCAGGTTCTTGGTGGGGAAAAAGCTGAAGCAGCCGGCATCCCCCCAGCTGCCGACCGGACGGCCGGCCCAGCTGGCGCCCGTCGCCTGGGCGCAGTCTTCGATCACCCGCAGGCCATGGCGCTGGGCGATGGCGTTGATCCGTTCCATGTCCACCGGCCGGCCGAAGAGATGGACCGGCAGCAGGGCACGGGTGGCGGGGGTGAGGGCCGCTTCGATGCGATCGAGATCGATCAAATAGCTGGCGGGATCCACGTCCACGAACACCGGCGTGGTCCCCACGGCGCTGATGGCCTCGGCGGTGGCGAAGAAGCTGAAGGACGCCGTAATCACCTCGTCCCCGGGGCCGATGTCCAGGGCCCGCAGGGCCAGGATGAGGGCATCGGTGCCGCTGTTGCAGCCGATCGCGTGGGGGACGGCGCAGGCCTCGGCGAAGCTGGCTTCGAAGGCGGTGACCACACCCCCTCCGATGTACTGGCCACTGCGCAGCACCTGCAGAACAGCCTGGTCAAGGCTGTCGCCGAGCTGCCTCAGCTGCTCTTCGAGGCTGAAGGGGGGAACGGGCATGGGTGGAACCTTAAGTCAAACCAGCGGGCCCGCCAGGGGTGGCTGGGGCAGCTGGCGGCCATCGCAGGGGGTGAATGGGCTGGGGCGGCGGCGGATCCTGGGGCCAGCGGGCGGATCAAGGGCGATCATGCCGGGATTGCATCTCCGTTTTCGCGTGGCGCCCCGCCGGTTTCAACGCCGTTGTCCCTCCGCACGCCAGTGGGCTATCGCGGCCCTGGCCGTGGCCCTGTTGGGGCTGGAGGGCTGTGTGCCCTTAAGCCAACGCAGGGAATCCGGATGCGGCGCGCCTGATGGGGGGCGATGGCCCCCAACCCCACAGCGGCGGGCGGGTACCCCGCCAGGAGTTCTACGGGGCCCTGGGGCGGGGGCGGGTGCGCTGGGCCCTGGCCCGCCAGATGGCCCAGCTCTGCCAGGACAAGGCCCCCCGCAGCCGCTTCGTCTGGGTGCCGCCCCCAAGGCGCGATGCGGACCACCACGATCCGCTGCCCCAACTGACCAAGTGGGACCTATTGAGCAGTCCCCGGGCGGTCAATCGGGCTGAGAAACAGCTGCTGGGCCAGCCCCTGACCCCCGAAGATCTCAAAGATGGCCTGCCCGAGGAGGAGCCGCCGGGGCCCTGAGCGGGCTTCAGGAGGGATCCAGCAGCGCCACGGCGCCGGCGTAGCCCGCCGGCAGGGCCAACCGCCAGCGCCGCAGCCGCGGCTCCATCGCCAGGACTTGGGCCTCGCTGGCCTGGGCCAAGCCCACCCCCTGCGCCTTGAGGCCCGCCTCCAAGTCGCACCAGAATTCCACAAAGGCTGGGGCGGCCTCGGCCGGTGGCAGGGCCAGCAACGATTCGACCTGGGCGGGATCGAGGCAGCGCCGCGCGATGGGCCGCCAGTCCAGGTCAGGTTGCTGACGCTCTACATCGACCCCAACCGCATGACTGGCGTGGAAGGCCAGCAGGATTAGATCGCCGGAATGGGAGAGGTTGAAGTGGGGCGGTTGGACTTGGAATGGTGAGGGGCCAGGCCCCACCAGCTCGGGTTTGCCGTGGGGGCCGGTGGTAAAGCGCAGGGCCGCCGGATCACGATCCAGCCAGGTGCCCAAGACCAGCCGCAGCACGCCGCGCCCCAGCAGGCTGCGCTGGCGATCATCAGGCCGCCGCAACCGGTCCACGTGCTGCCGCTCCTCGCTCTGCAGCAGGGCCTCCAGCTCCGCCGTGGCGGCGAGCAGCCGCGGATCACGGCGATCCAGCCGCAGCAGCCAGGGCTCCGAGGCTGCGGCCTGCCCCGGCCCCTGGGCAGGCCGCAGCAGCGGCTGGCCCGGCCACCAGGGCGGGGAGGGCAGGGTGGCGAACTTGTCGACGGTGGCCTGGGGCATCCAGGTGCTGCACATTACGGACAGATCTCTGAAAACAGGGCGACTCCGATGGCGCGGGCCGCCCGGTTGAGCGGGCCATGACTTATGCGATCTGATTCATGGCCTAGTTCACTGGCAGAGGCCGTCTCTGGGGGTGGTGGAGAACTTGGCAGAGGGATCCTCGTTGCCTCAACCCAACCTGGAATCGAAGCCAAAGGCCTGATTGCTGCCGATGGACTGAGTGCATTCCGGTGCTGGCAGGCTGCGCCAATCAACGGAAAGCTGGGCCAGATCCAGGGCTTCGATGGCGAGGGCATCCGGCAGTTCCAGCCCCAGGAGCCGCAGATCGTCAGGACCGCGGCAGCCGTGGACCCGGATCTCCCCCTGAACATTCAGCCTGTAGTGGCATAAAATGCAGGGCATGCCAGGCAATCCTTCACCTGCCACCCCCACTCTCATGGGCCATCCCAGTCGGCAATGAGCGAGATGTCAGCCTCCGGTGATCGGCTTGTGGCGCGCCAGGAAGCCGATCGCCTAGTGCTGGAGAAGCCGGAGCAGATCAAACAACGCCTGAAGGCTCGCTTTACCCAGGTGCCGGTGGAACGCAGGCTGGTGAACGAATTGATCGCCGAACGGCGCGAGGAGTGCCGGCGGGAGGGTGGGGGGTGACGGTGGTGCTGGATGCCTCTGCCCTGCTGGCTTACCTGCTCCAGGAACCAGGCGCCGAGGTCGTGGATGGGCTGTTGGGCGACGCGCGGATGGCCAGTGTGAACTGGGCTGAGGTGGTACAGAAGTCGCTCTCCGCAGGAGTGGACGTGGAGGGAATGCGGGAGGAGCTGCAGTCCCTGGGGATGGGCGTGGAGCCCTTCCTGGCAGTGGATGGCGAGCGAGCCGGCCAGTTGTGGCCCCTTACCCGGCAACAGGGCCTGTCGCTGGGAGATCGCGCTTGCCTCAGCCTGGCGCTGCGGCTGGACCTGAAGGTGGTGACCTGCGATCGGGCCTGGGCTCAGCTGCCGCTGGAGCTGGAGGTTCAGATCCTGCGCTGAGATCCACCGGCCAGCAGTTTGTCGGTCACCCTGTTGCAGGAGCACCGCCACGGGGAAGGCGTAGACGCGGCGCTGGAAGGAGATGGCGTGGCCGCCGCCGGCGCAGCCGACTTGCTCGCTGGACCCGAGCGACCAGCGGTCGACGCGCACTTCTTCCGCGCCTTAAACTGCTAGCAGCCAGCAAGCAGCTCCCGCGATGCGCACCCTCTACATCCGCCACGTGCCCGACGAGGTGGCCGCAGGGCTGGAGAAGCTGGCCGCCCAGGCGGGGCTTCCCCTCAGCACCTTTGCGTTGCAGGAGCTCACCGAATCCGCCCGGCGTGCCGACAACGCTGAGCTGCTCAACGCCATGGCCTCGGTGCCGATCGACCGCGCCACCATCCTGGAAGCCCTGGCCGAAAGCCGCACCGAGCGCTGAATGGTGGTGATCGATGCCTCGGTGCTGGTCGATGCCCTGCTGATGGCTGGCCCTGCCCGGCAGCGGCTGGCGAGCACCAACCTGCAGGCTCCGGAGCTGATCGATGCCGAATTGCTCTCGGTGCTGCGCCGGCTGGTCCTGGCCGACAAGCTGCACGAAGGCCATGCCCTGCAGGCGCTGGCCACCGCCCAGCGGTTGGGCCTGCGCCGCCACCCCAGCCGCTCCCTCTGGCCCCGGGCCTGGGAGCTGCGCACCAACCTCTCCGCCTACGACGCCATCTATGTCGCCCTAGCCGAGCGGCTCGATGCACCCCTGCTCACCGCCGCTGCCCGTCTCGCCAGGGCACCGGGACTACGTTGCCCCGTGGAGGTGCTGGAGCCGTGACCAGCCCTGATTAATGGCATCCAGCACGGGCTCCAGGCCGAGCCGGCGGCGATGGCGGACGATGGGAAATAGCCCTGCCAGGCAGACCATCGACAACCCGAACTCCCATCGCTGGTATGGCAGAACACCACACGGTGTGACAGTGGACTACCTCATAGCGTGATCATGGATGCTTGTTGATCAATCAATTTTAACCAGCAGATGAAAAAATTGCCTTCAAAATTAGGATGGACTCATGCGGTTTCTTCCTTTTGAAGACCAAGTCATCGTTGATCGCGCCCTTGCGCAGGGACTCAATGATGCCGTTCCGCCACCGGCCTACTTGTCCCCCCATTTGTGCACTGTTCTGAGTTTCCTGTTGGCGGTGCCCACCTTGGGATTCTCCATCGTTCTGGTTCCCATCCTCTGGGTTGCCCAGTACGACCGAACCAAACACCGAATCATCGGCTTGCAGAAGCAGCTGGAGAAGGATTCCTATCGCGTTCTCCTGGGTAACTGAGGCCCTTGGGTCGATTGAACAGATCCGGTGATGGGTTGAGACTCGCCCCATGGCCTGCAAGCGGCAGTGCGTCGGGGCGCCAACTGGGCCAGGTGGTTGTCCTGAAAAGGGCTGAAGTTGTCGTCAGAGGCGAGCAGCAGGGTGGGGCGCCCATCCTCCAGGGGAGGGCCAGGAGTGATTGCTTCCCAATTGTCCGGCGACAGGCCGATGGCCTTGAGGTCCCATGACATCAGGGGGGTCAGGGTCGCGGCATACCCTGGCGGAGTGATCGGCTTGGGCAAAGGGTATAGAACAAGGCGATTGCTCCATTGATCCGGCGCCTGAAATCTTCTTTGCAGCCCAAGCAGGGGTGCCTCAAGGCGCGCCTCGGGCAGGGCCAGGAGGTCGGTGAGGCCCCAGCCATCACCCTGGGGAAGTCGCAGGGGCTGCAGGGGTTTGGGGTCGCCGGCCGGCGACGCCATGCTGGTGCCGAGGGTCCAGCCCAGCACACGAACCTGGCCAGGGGGATCCTGTAGCAGGGCGGATTCGGCCGCCATCAGCAGCATCGCTGGCTTGCCCTGCCGCAGCAGCAGGGTGAGGGACTCGGGACCCTTGTTGGAGTCGAGTCCCTGACCTGGAGCTGGCTGCCACTCGGCAGGCATGGGGATAGCCAGCTCCAGCTCGCCACTGCGACGGTCGAAGCGCAGCAACTGGGGGGGG
>JAPLIF010000274.1 GCA_026389255.1 Cyanobacteriota bacterium | reverse complement strand
GCAACTGGAGCTGGCGTCTGCAGGAGCCGATCGCTGACCTGGCCGGCCACCTGCAAGGCTATGGCGCCCTGGCGGCTCGCTATGGACGCTCCGGCGGTGGTGGCGCTGGTTCATCCGGGACGGGGGGCGGTTCCTGCTGATCGGGCGCTGCGGCGGCAGGCTTAGCTGGCTTGCTCACTCCTGGACGGGCACCCTGGGGCGCGGCTGCGGCGGGATAGCGATAACGGCCCGCTTCGGTGGGTTCGGGGGTGAGGGCCCGGCCATTCCAACGCACGGCCAGCGCCGGTACGGCGGGATTGAGATTCAGATCAAAGGGAGGCAGGACCGGCAAGGTCAGCTCTCCCTCCGCAGCCTCCAGGGTGGTCCGGCGCCCCTCCCTGTCCTTCAGTTGCAGCCTGGTGGGCCCGTTGAGGCGAACGGAGAGCCAACCCAGGGAGAGGTCGACGCCGGCATGTTGCGTCTCCTGGCGCCACTGGCGCAGGGCCCGGCCGCTGCTGGCGGCGCTCCGCAGCGGCAGCACGTCCTGGTACGGCCCTGAAAACATCTCTTGGTTGGCTTCTGGGCTGGCTGGGGTGGCCAGGGGCGGCAGAGGGCCCGTGCTTTGCACACCCTGGGCAATCAGCCGCCGTTGGCTGAGGTTGAGCCCGTAGAGCAGGATCAATCCCAACAGGCCATAGAGCAAGGTGCCCTGCCAGCTGGTGAACACCTCGATCGAACCGGGCGTGAACCGTTGCCGCAGGCTGTCGCGGCGGGCGGCAGCCATGCCGGCGGCGGCAGTGGGCAGGGCAGAGCGCAGGCTGCCCGGGGGCAACTGAAGTCGCTCTTCCAGCAGGGGCAGCATCGTGCGCAGATAGGCGGGTTCGGGGAGCCGGTCGCGCCAGCCCCGTTCCAGAGCCTCCAGCACGGCGGTGCTGATGCGGGTTTGCTGGGCGAGGTCCCTGAGCCCCAATCCCTGGGCCTCGCGGGCTTCGCGCAGCTGCTGACCCGTGATCAGCAGGGGATCTTTGGCCGGCTCCTTAGGGTTGCCGCCAGGGCTGTGTCGCGCCAGGGACCAACGCCGGGTCAGGCCAGAGAGCAGGGAGGGCAGGGACGGCGGTGTCAGGAGGTGGGCAGCGAGCCCTCCCATTCTCGGCCTTGCAGTTCACCTTTTTCCAGAATTCGCCAGTGACCTTCCGCCAACGAGCCCAGGCGTACCGAGTCGATGGCCACCCGCCGCAGGTCCAGCACAGGGTGGCCCAGCAGGGCAGCGGTGCGGCGAATCTGACGGTTGCGCCCTTCCGTCATGGTCAATTCCAGCCGGGTGCCGCCGGCGGCCTGGCCCAGGGGCTTGATGGCCACAGGTTGGCTGGGGACACCATCAAGGGGGACACCGCGGCGCCAGCGTTCCAGGGTGGTGGGGCTGGGCTGGCCGCGCACCTGCACCTGGTAGGTCTTGTTATGGCCATAGCGCGGATGGCTGAGGCGCAGGGTCAAGTCGCCATCGTTGCTCAGCAGCAGGGCCCCTCGGCTGTCGCGATCCAGGCGCCCCACGGGATGCAGACCGGCGCCGCGGGCCAGTTCGGGGGGCAAAAGGTCGAGCACGGTGGGTCGGCCCTGGGGATCGTGGCAGGTGCTCAATACCCCCATGGGTTTGTTCAGCAGCAGGGTGAGCGGCCCGGGTGGCCTGGGCAGGGGAATGCCGTTAACGCTGATGCAGTCGGTGGCGGGGTCAGCCTGGTCCCCTAAGGCCGCGATGCGGCCATTGACCCGCACCAGGCCGGCCCCCAGCCAGGCCTCGGCCCGGCGTCTGGAGCCCAATCCGGCGGCGGCGATCAACTTTTGCAGCCGTTGAGCGCCCATGGAACCCATTGTTACTCCAGCGGGAATCCGCCATTCCAGGTCGGAACGATTCCGTCAAAGGGTGTTATTTTGCGAAACAAAGGTGTTTCGAAACCCAGGCTCTCCATGCCTTCGATTCTCTTGGCCACCAGCTCGCCATCCCTGCTACCCACCGGTGATTTGTTGCGCTCGTACCTGCGCGACATCGGCCGAGTGCCGCTGCTGAGCCACGAGCAGGAGATCACGCTGGGCCGTCAGGTGCAGGAGTTGATGGGTCTAGAGGAGCTGCGTGAGGAGCTGGCGATCAGGGCTGGTGGAGAGGCGCCATCGGAGGAGATGGTGGCGGCGGAGGCGGGACTGAGCCCGGCGTTGCTGCGCCGTCGTCAGCAGGCGGGGCGTCGGGCGAAGGAGCGGATGGTGGCGGCGAACCTGCGTTTGGTGGTGAGCGTGGCGAAGAAGTACACGAAGCGGAACATGGAACTGCTGGATCTGATCCAGGAGGGAACGATCGGTCTGGTGCGGGGTGTGGAGAACTTTGAACCGACGCGTGGCTACAAGTTTACGACCTATGCGTATTGGTGGATCCGCCAGGGGATCACCCGGGCGATAGCGGAGAAGAGCCGTTCGATACGGCTGCCGATCCATATCACCGAGACGTTGAACAAGCTGAAGAAGGCGCAGCGTGAATTGAGCCAGGAGCTGGGCCGAACGCCGACGGTGGGGGAACTGGCGGTGGCGGTGGAACTACCGGAGGAGGAGGTGAAGGACCTGCTGAGCCGGGCGCGGCAACCGGTGAGCCTGGAAACGAAGGTTGGGGATGGGGAGGATACGGAATTGCTGGATTTACTGGCGGGCGACGGGGTGCTTCCGGATGAGGTGGTGGCGATGGAATGCCTGAAGGGGGACCTGAGGTCGCTGCTGGAGCAGCTGCCGGAATTGCAGGGCCAGGTGCTGCGGATGCGCTACGGCATCGAGGATGGCGAGCCCATGAGCCTGAGTTCCATTGCCAAGCAATTGGGTCTCAGCCGGGATAAGACCCGGAACATCGAAAGCCGGGCCCTCGAAAGTATTCGTAAACATTCACTCGACTTGAGGAGTTATCTTGCTGCCTGAGGGCCGTCTCAACCCAATCTTTTTCTATCCCTAGTGTCGCTAAGAATTAGCTTAATTGAATTTTTAGCGTTTAATCGACGCACCTTATTGGCAGCCTATCCCTTACTGGGCGCTGCTTTGGTTCCGCTTTCTTTGACATTGGTGCCCCCAGGCCATGCCCAGATGCCGATAAACCTGGCACCTCAAGCCATACCCAACAGCACCGTAGGTCCTGGCTACGGCAGTGGCCTCAAGCAGGATTTCACCGTTCCCAAACCAGGACCCTCCCAATCCCAGACCCCGGGGGCCTCTGGGCCGGATGCCGCTCCCCAGTCGATCCCTAACCCCCAGTCGACCCCTACCCCCCAGGCAGCGGCGCCGTCGGAGGCAGATTGCGAATTGAAGGTGGCCCAGATGAATGACATCAAGCGCCGCAAGGTGGTGAGAGTGCACTCCGGCCGATGCCTGATGGTGTTCAACGCCAACGACTGAAAAGAAGGCGTCGCAACCAGCAGGCAAGGCTGGCCAAGATCTGTCGTCCCTGGAGTCTTTGGGGACCCGGTTTAAAAGTCGGTCACCGCCCCCTGGCTGCTGCTGCTCACCAGGCGGGCGTATTTCCCCAGCACGCCGTGGCGGTAACGGGGCTCGGGTTGTTGCCAGGCGGCCCGGCGGCGCGCCAGTTCGGCGTCATCGACATTGAGCTGGATCAGGCGCTGCTGGGCATCCACGGTGATGCCATCGCCCTCCTGGACCAGGCCAATCGTGCCGCCGACAGCGGCCTCAGGGGC
>JAPLIF010000123.1 GCA_026389255.1 Cyanobacteriota bacterium | reverse complement strand
CCGCACCGGTTCGGGTGCGACGGCGTTGATCACCCCGGCACAGGTCGAATCCCCAAGGGCCAGCCCCACCAAACGACAGAGATCACGGCGGTGGATCCAGCTCATCCACTGCTGGCCCGAGCCAATCGGCCCCCCGAATCCCGAGCGGAACACTGGCAGCATGCGGCCCAAGGCACCCCCATCCGGGCCCAGCACGATGCCGATGCGCAGAATCACCACCCGGCAGGCGGCCGGGGCCGCCTGGGCCTGCTGCTCCCAATCGCGGCAGAGATCCGCCAGGAAATCCTCCCCAGCGCCACTGCTTTCGCGAAAGCGTTCCGTCTCACTGGTCCCATAAAAGCCCACCGCCGAGGCATTCACCAGCACGCTGGGGGGCTGGGGCAGCGCCGCCATGGCCGCCACCAAGGACGCCGTGGTGGACAGACGGCTGGAACGCAGGATCTGGCATTGGGCCTCACTCCAGCGCCGCTCGGCGATGGGTTCACCGGCCAGGTTGACCACGCCATCGGCGGCCTCCAGGGCCGCCAGGAGCTCCGGTTGACGCCAACTGGCGGCTTGGGCTGGGTCGAGGTTCAGGCCCACCAAACGATCCGCCAGGGCAGGGAACGGCTGGGATCGCCGACTGACCAAGGTGAGTTCATGGCCCTGGTCGAGCAAGAAGGGCACGAGCTCCCTGCCAACGAACCCGGTACATCCCAACAACAGCAGACGCATCACAGTTCCCGAGATGGTGGTTTGAGGCTAGGAGTCCGCCAGGGGTGAAGGGCCGCCCTAGGGTGCCACCATCGCCTCAGCCGCTGATGGCCGACACCGTTCCTGCCGCCCCTGATTCCGCGACGCCGGCGCCTAGTAAAGCCGCGCCGGCGCCAGCTGCCGTCCTCAAAAAGGGGGCCCTGGTCCGCCTGCAGGCCGCGACCTATCTGGGCAGCCTGGAGGCCGCCGCCAGTGATCCCCAGCTGCCGGGATATGTGCTGGAGGGGCCTGGAGAGATTCTGATGCTGAAGGGAGAGCATGCCCAAGTGCGCTGGTGCCGGCCCGTCCCCGATGTCTGGTTGCGACTGGACCAACTGGAGGCCTATCCGGCCGAAGGCCCCCCGGCCTAAATCTCCAGCTGACGCCGTTCTTGCTGCAACATCGAGCGGCGTTGCTTGGCTTCCCGCAGCATCTCGCGGCCATCGTGCAGATAGCTATCCACGTAACCCATGGTGTAGCGCTCCAATTCGCCCAAGGCATCCTGCACCTGGCTGAGACAGTGGTAAAGACTGAGTCCAAAACCACGGGCCGAACCCGGACAGGCCCTTGAGCGATAGAGCTGTTCGACCTTTTCGAGGCGGGCCTGACTCTGGCAAAGAAAGGTACAGAAACTCTCCATCAATTCATCGTCATAGGGATCGGCCGCCAGCGAACGCAACTGGGCTGGAAACGCATTGATCACCTGGCCCAGCAAACGGTCGATGGGTGCATAGACCAACTGCAACCAGCTGATCAAGTCACCATCCTGCCTAACGCTGCGGCGGTGGGGCGACCCAGGGCCGCGGCGCCCCCCGCTGCTTGGGTCAGGCGCGGGAGCCTGGCGGGCCCCATCAAAGCGGCTGCGTTGCTGGCGATCACCCAGCACCTCCCAGGCCGCGTTGAGGGCCAGGATGCGCTCGGCATCGCCGCCGGCATCGGGATGGTGCCGTTTGACGAGGGCCCGATAGGCGGCCTTGATCTCGGCAGCGGTGGCGGAGTGCTCCACACCGAGCACCTGGTAAGGATCCTCTGCGGCAGCCATGACCCAATGGAGTGCAGGCAGGAGTCTGCCTCATGCCCCCAAGGACCAACAAAAAGCCCCCCTTGCGGGGGGCATGGCAAGGGATCGGGAGCCGATCAGAACTTGAAAGTGGTCTGGACGAGGGCACCAAAGTTGCTGAAAGTGGCACCGCGGTTGAGTTCCGGGCTGCCATTGTTGTTCACAACTTCGTTGGTGAGAGCACCCAGGGGGCGGCTCAGATAGAACACAGCAGGCGTGATGCTGATGTTGTCGGAGACCTGGAACTTGTACCACCATTCCCAGGCATAGTTGCCGTCATTAGAAAAGTTGGTGAAGGGAGTCTTGGTGGCGGGATTAATGCTGTTAGCACCCACCGTCAGGCTCTTGGCAAAGGTGGGCTGGCCGAAGGCCATCCCAAAGGCATTGCCCCGCAGGAAGACATCGGCCCACTGCAGGCCCACGAACCAGCTCTGGGACTCACTCACATAAGGGGTCAGATATTCATAGGTGAAATTCTTCTGACCCGTTGGCTTATTGGCCGTGGTGCCGTTGCCATTGTCGTTGAGGGCAGAGATCCCCCAGCCGGCACTGATCGAAGGCATGAGTCCGGCACGCTTGGGCTGCCAGTAGCCGTTAAGAGCAAAGTTACTGGAGGTGCCGTTGTTGAGCCACCAGCTATTTTGGGCCACAAAGTTTGTGCCACGGCGCCAGTTGGAACCGGCTTGACCGTAGCGATAACCGGCAGACAGGCCCCAGCCCTTAGCCGCATAACCCAATTGCAACAGCCAGCTGGCACGGGAGCAATCGTTACCGATACCGCCTTCAGTAGTGGAAGCGGTGGTGCTGCAAGAGTAATAATTATTGTCTGAGTTTACGCTACCTACGTCAGCAACGGGGGAAACATAGCTGGTGGTCAGGCTGATTTTACCTGGGCCCACTTTGTAGGGGGTTTTCCAGATTACCCCAGCCATAGAGCCGGTAGCTTTGTTATAAACTCCCGGAGCCCCAAAGAGGGTGAAGTAATCAAGAATCTTATCGCCCTGACCCGTACCGTAAACGCTAGGTGTCACGCCCAGAAATTCAGTATTTCTGGCCTTGGAACCCACCAAGAACTCAAGCTGACTGCCAACGGGGAAGCGATAATAGAGTCGGTCAATACCAATCACATCCGAGCAATCCCGGTTGCCCGTGCAACTCGTTTGCCCAAATCCATTGGACGCAACATCCAAGGCAGTCAGGTTAACGCCATTACCGTTAAATGCGTTACTAAAGTTACCCGTACGTAGGCGAGCGTAGAGCTGATCTTTACCACTAAAGCTAGTGATAAAATTCAGCCGATAATCATAGTTGAACGTTGTGGCTCCGTACAGACGGTCGTAATTTTTGGCAGCGTTGCGACCTTTGAGATTACCGGTTGCCCCTCCAGTGCCTCCAAAAACACCAATCCCGCTGCGGTTGCCGCTGGCATTAACAGCCCCAAGAACAAAGGTGGCCTGACCCTGCAGCTTGGTGGTGGTGGAGAACTGGGTGGCCTCCATTTCACCGATGCGGGCCTCGAGGCCATCCACGCGGCCCCGGAGCACGGCCAGCTCGGCCTCAAACTCCTTCATCAGCCGCTTGAGCTCATCGGTCACCTCGGTGACACGATCAAGACAAGCGTTCAAAAGGGCCGCC
>JAPLIF010000369.1 GCA_026389255.1 Cyanobacteriota bacterium | reverse complement strand
CGCCGGTGCTGCTGGGGTGGTGGCCCCTTTCGGCCCTGCTGGGGGCCATCGGCCTGCCCCCCGCCCGCGCCCTGATCCAGTTGCTGGGCCAGGCTCATGACCAGCCCGAGCGCATCACCGGCAGCAAGTTTCTGGCCCTGCGCTTCCAGGCCCTCAGCGGCCTGGGCCTGGCGGCGGGCCTGGCCCTGGCCCCCTGGCTGGCCCGGATCGGCGCCGCTGGTGCGGCTCCTCTGCAGGGGCCATGAGCGGCGGCGGTGGCATCAATGATGGGCGGCTGCGTCTGAGCTGGCGGCCCTTTTCTTTTGTGCTGCCCAAGGCCCTGGTGAACGCCCAGGGGGCGGTGAGCGAGCGGTGCGGTTGGTTGCTGCGTCTGGAGGATGGCGAGGGCCGGGTTGGCTGGGGCGAGGCGGCGCCGTTGACGCTGACCCCGAACTCCCGGGCCCTTCCCTGCGTGGTCACGGCGGCCGCCCTGGCGGACCTGGGCCCCATCCGCAGCCGTCACGAGCTGGAAACAGTGCTGCCCGCCCTGCCGGTGGCGCTGGGCTTTGCCCTCGGCTCGGCTGTGCTGGAGGAGTTGCTGGACCGCCTCCGCCCCCCAGACCGGCTGCGCCTCGATGCCAACGGTGGCTGGGACCGGGCCACGGCCAACCGCGGGGTCGATCGGCTGGAGGGCGAGCCCCGGCTGGAATGGAGCGAGCAACCCCTGCCCCCCGAAGATGGCGAGGGCCTATGGGCCCTGGCCGCTCGCTTGCCCGTCGCCCTGGATGAATCCCTGCGGGCCGATCCGAGCCTGTACCACCGCTGGCCGGGGTGGCAGGTGCGGCGGCCGGCGATCGAGGGGGATCCCCGGCCGCTGCTGGCCCAGCTGACCGCGGGGGTGCCTTGGCTGATGGTGAGCACCGCCCTGGAAACGGGGGTGGGTCGCCGCTGGATCCACCACCTGGCGGCCCTCCAGGCCGAGGGCCCCACCCCCACGGCCCCGGGCCTGGCGCCCGGTTGGACCCCCCAGGGCCCCCTGTTTGACGCTGATCCCGAGCGGGTGTGGGAGGCCGTGGCATGAGGGGGGTGGCGGCATGAAGGGGCCGGAGCCCCTGGTGCTGAGCGATGGCGCACCGATGGCGGAGCACCTGGTGCCCCGGATCTTCGCGGCCTGGGCGGAGGGCCGGCCGGTGGCCCTGGCCGCTCCCTTCGACCGGCATGGCCTGGAGGGGGCCCTGGGCGATGGCACGGCTTGGTCCTCCTGGGGGGCCGCCGTTGTCCTGGGCAGTGGCGGTAGCAGTGGCCGGCGCCGCTGGTGTCTGCAACCCCTTGCCCACCTGGAGGCCTCGGCGGCGGCCACCGGGGTTTTTCTGGTGGCCCAGGGCCTGGATCCGGCCGCCTGCCTGCACCTCAATCCCTTGCCTCTGCATCACGTCAGCGGCCTGATGCCCCTGGTACGCACGCATCAGTGGGGCGCCGAGCTGGGCCTGCTGCCTCCCGAATGGATGCGCGACCCTGGCCAACTCACCAAAGTGGCGCCGCTGCCCGCCGATCGACCGGTGGTGTTGTCGCTGGTGCCCACCCAATTGATCCGCCTGATGGCCACGGCGGCGGGGGTTGATTGGCTGCGCCGCTGCGCCGTGATCTGGGTGGGGGGCGCGGCCCTGGCGCCAGCTTTAGCGACCCGGGCGCGCCAGCTGGGACTGCGGCTTTTGACCGTGCTGGGGCGCCTCGATGGCGCCCTGCAGAGCGGCGCCGAAACGGTGTTCCCTGAAGAGCTGGAGGGGCGTCTGGCCGCGGCGGCCCAGGGGCGCGGCTTGCCCCTGGAGGCCGTGTTGCTGCTGGGGCAGCCGGAATCGGAGTGGGGCGAGCGCTTGCTGGCCCTGGTGCGCCCCCAGCCGGGGGCCGATGGCGCTGCCCTGATCAGGGCGTTGGAGGAGATCACGGCCACCTGGCGGCCGGCGGATCGCCCCCGCCGCTGGCGCCTTTGCGGCGACCTGGCCCCCAATGCCGCCGGCAAGTGGGAACGGTCGCGATGGCGGCAATGGTTTTTACAGGCTTGAGGAGCGCCCACCCGGTCAACAAAATTGTGTTTGGAGTTGCTGATCGGCCAGGGGGTTGGGCGGGATGGGACTAATTTGGCGGGGTACCTATCGCTTCAAGAATCCCTGTGGATCCCCATTGATGTACGGCGGGATGGAGTGAACTGATTTAAGTTTTTTGGCATTTTTGCATCTATTCCATTCATGGGCAGTTTATTGATTCGGTCGTCTGATTCAGCTGGAGACCTGCAGGCCTTTCGCCCCCAGCCCAAAGCTGGGCTTCCCTCCCCCTCTCCGGGCTACCAAAGCACTCGCCTGATGGCCAGTGCCGTCAATGGGGTGCAGATGGCCCTGGCCGAGGCCTACATCAATGGGGCGGAAATTCCCGATGCTTGGTATCGGTCCATGCTCCATGGCACCATGCCGACCCTGTTTCGGAGCTTTCCCGGCCTCCTGGCTCCCTACGAATGGGTTTTGACGGAGTCGGATCGGCTGGCGGAGTCCTCTGGCGAATTGATGAAGATTCAATATGACCTGCCCCAGACGATGCTCAATGGGATGCTGGGGGACTGGGAGCCGATTTATCCCAAGTACAGCATGGGGCTTTGGGAAAATGGCGCCTCAGACCTGGAGGAGTCCCAGAAACAAATGATTGATCAGATCATTGACAGGCTTGGGATTGAGGATGGTGATCATATCCTTGACTTCGGTTGTGGCTGGGGTTGCGTGCCCAATTACATCATGAGCAAGTTTGCCAATGTGCGCTTTACGTGTGTCAATCTCAGCCATCAGCAATGTAATTATATGCGCGCCAAGATGGACGATCCCCGCAGCCAGCTCAGCTCGGGAAGGTTCACCCTGGTGGAAGGGGACTTAAATGAGATTGAGTTTACTGAGAAATTCGACAAGATCGTTTCCGTGGGGGTTTTTTGCCATGTGGGCAACCTGACCCAGTCCCTGCGGAAGTTGGCCTCCCTGCTCAAGCCCCAGGGTCTGGTTTTGATCCATATCATCACGGTGAGAACCCCGAATAACATGTCATCGGGGTTCACCCATAAGTACATCTTTCCCCATGGTAGGTATTGGAACCATGACGCCATCCCGAACCATGGTCGCGACCTAAAGACGGTGAAGCGTTGGTACATCAATGGCATGAACTACCACCAGACCCTTACGGAGTGGCTGCATCGCTTTGATGCCCGTCAGGATGAGTTCCAGAGCCTTGACTACGGAATGGATTATGCACGCTTTAGGCGCATCTGGCGTTTTTATCTGCTGCTGCTGGGCACGATCTTTGCCACCTGTGATGGTGAGTACAATGGCAATGGCCAGTACTTGTTGACCCATGCTGATGCTTCCGGCTTGGGCTAGGCGTTAAGCGCAAGGTTGGAGTCATTTGTGATTAAGTTTTGTATCTCTTGCTTTCAAGCTCGGACCGCTCACGTACCGTATCAATGGTAATACTTTTACAATAAATCCTTCCTGTCGCGCCCATGTCAAACGTAGCAGGCAAGGCCTACGGGATGACCCTGATCACCCCCATGCGGCCGGCCAAAACCTGGTTGAACCGTTTCTTGTTTGCCGCAGTAAGACTTAATCCTGCATTTCTGAGTGGATTATTAAACCTCTCCATCATTCATTTTGCCCGCTGGGTGATTATTCCGCGTGAGCGCTGGCCGGAAATAGGTGGAGAAAGTGAGTTGGCCAATGATTCCATGCTGTTTATCAGTAATTTCAACGGTACCTGGGACCAATATATCGATAGCTTTTCCGATGGAATTCCCAATGGTTTGGATTTAATGTGGTACAGCAGCACCGCCTATCCCGGATCCATTCCCATTACCCCTTTTAAAAATTGGATCAAGCACAATCAAATCGATATTGATTATTATTATAATTCTACCCCTGGTTCCGCCCAGCGCGACATCAAATCAGCCCTGCGCATCTGGGCCGGGATCGATGTCCTGGTCCAGGCCCTTCCCAGCTCGGATCCCAAGTCTTTCGCCCTTCTCTACGCCAGGGTGACCCAGGCGCTCCAGAACAATCTGGCCTCCGCAGGTCCCGCCCCCATCGCCAGTACTGATACCCAGAAGGCTGATGCCAACCGCCGGCAACTGACGGCCAAGTTTTATGCCACCCGCGCCGCCTCCCCTTCGCTGCCTTAATGACCCATGCCTAATTTTGATGGCGGCCATTATTTCCTCACCGCGTTAGTCCCCGTGCGCCTGGGCCTCACCACGGACCCAGCTGGGACAGACAGGATCCTTTCCCATGTCCATGCCATCAAGGAGGTGTTGGCCAGCCTGCCGACGGAGAACCAGGATCCCTACGGCCCGGCAGCGGTGAGCCTCGCAGAGGGCATGCTCACAACAGCCCCCTTCAGCCGGGACCTGCGCACCCACCTGGCCCGCATGGTGGTGATCGATGACGTTGCCTATAACGGCCGCCAACATCAAGATGCCCTTCGCACAGCTATACGCGGCCCCAATCCGGTTTTGACCGAAGCGGTCGATCATCTGCCTTGGACCTATTTGTTATTTGTCAGCGATTTTGATGCCGTCGATGGCAGTCGGGCCACATTGACCACCTATCTGCGCGGGCTCTGGTCGGTGATGGGCTATGAGCTCGGCGCCGTCTTTGAGCACTGCCAGGGCTTTGATCCGGCCGATGGCGAGGCTTCGTTTGTGGCCTTGATCGAAAAGGGTCAGATCGAAACCACGATGTCCTTCAACGACTATTACTGGACGGGTCAGGGCCAGGGCGAAAGCCTGCTTTGGCAGGGGGCCGGTGGACCCGTCAATCGCACCCGCGAGGCCCTGTTGCCCCCCGGCCTCGCCTTACTGGCGCTGGGTCTGCTGGCCTTTTGGAGCGGCCTGCGCGGCGGCTTGTTGATCCTTGCCCTACTCGCGGCCTTGGCAGCAGCGATTTATTGGTTGTATCGGCGCGTTCTGAGTCTGGGTTTCTTGCCTTTCCCCACGGCTCCCCGCAGCGATTTGCCCTCGGTGCTCAAGGCCCTCTATCTCCAACGCCGCTTCATTCGCTTCATGGTGGAGCAACAGGGGCAATCTCCGGAGGCCCTGAAGGCCGCCTTCGCTGACTTCGTGGCTGAACACCGGCCCCATGATTCCTCCGCCCCCACCCAGAAACCAGCCACCTACTTCTCCTGAGGACCTCCATGGCACTCAAGCTTGATTTATCCGACATCCAGGGCAATGTTTTGATTGGCTATGGACGACTTGGCTTCCCCAAGGCCCGCTGCGTGCTGCTGCACGTCAACAGGAATCAGGCGGCCAAGGCACGGGCTTTTCTGGAGGAATTGCGTGGCAAGATCACCACAGCCGAGCTCTGGCCTTCGTCAAAAACCGCCGATCTGCCCCGGGAGATCGTCACGGCCCAACGCCCCGATGTGGCGATCAATGTGGCCTTCACCTTCATGGGTCTGCTGGCCATGGGGGTACCGGTGCGCACCCTGCGGGGATTACCGGATGAATTTCAACAGGGAATGTTGGATCGGGCTGAAATCCTCAGTGATGATCCCTACGGCCATGGGCGTCCCGAATCCCGTTGGGATCCGATTTGGTTGAACGAGCGCAGCGATCCCCATGCCGAAATCCATGCCCTCGTCACCTTCAATGCCTCGGCCCAACCCACCCACTTTGATAGCCCCGAGGCGGCCCTTGAAGATGCCTTTCAATGGCTGAATAAGCGCTGCGGTGAGAATGAGGCCGTCAGTATTCTGGCGGGCCACGGCGGAGCCAACCCTCTCTATCAGGACATGGGCGCCCTGCTGGAGCCGGATCCCGAGGGACCGCCGGGCCGTATGCGCTATTCACGCTCGGAACATTTTGGTTTCGCCGATGGCTTTGGCGATCCGGTTTTCGAAGGGCAATATCCGGATGCGGTGATGGCCGAACGGGTGGTGGGCCAGGGCAAACGCACGGCGGATCAAACCTGGGTGCCCTTGGCCACGGGCGAGTTCCTGCTGGGCTATCCCGATGAGGCCCAGGAGGTGCCTGGGGCGTCGGCACCCCTGGATTTTAGCCGCAATGGCACCTTCCTGGCTTATCGCAAACTGCACCAGAATGTCAAAGCGTTCTCGGATTACATCTCCAGCACGGCCACCCGTTATGGCGCCAGCAATGGCCTCGACCAGGAGGCGGCGGAAGAAACCATCAAGGCCAAAATGGCGGGCCGATGGTCCGATGGCGTCCCCTTGATGGTGGCCCCCACCTATGGCGAATGGCAGGCGTTTCGAGGGGCTCTGTCGAAGGCGAAGGCCGATAAGAACGAAGCAGAATTCAAGCGTCTCAGCCAAAAGCTGACTGATTTCACCTATGGGGCGGATACCGACGGCTCCAAGTGCCCGTTCTCCTCCCACCTGCGGCGTGCCAATCCCCGCGACATGCTTGATCCCACCATGCCGGCCGATGCCCCGGCCGATCAGCTGGCCAAGGCGACCTCGGTGCTCAACAACCGTCGCCGCCTGTTGCGGCGTGGACTTCCCTACGGCGGTACCACTCCCATCGATAGCGACGAGGTGGAGCAAGGGGTATTGTTGCTTTTTCTCTGCTCCAGTCTCTTTAGGCAGTTCGAATTTATTCAGCAACAGTGGATGCAATATGGCCTTGATTTTAATGCGGGTAATGATACTTGCCCCATCATCGGCAACCATGATTCTGAAGCCAAGTTTGTGATTGCCACCAGTGCCGATAGTGGCAAGCCCCCCTTTATCTGTGATCGCCCGCCCCAGTTTGTGGAAACCCGCGGAGGTGCCTATTTCTTCGTACCCAGCATGACCTCCTTGCGCCTCATCGCCCAGGGTCTCACCGATCCCACCTAAGCGGTATGGCCCTCCCCTGTTCTCCTTTGCAGGCCCTGGGGCTGTGCCTGGCCCAGGGGTTGGCGGCCCTGTGGGCCCTGGCCACCATTGCGGTGCAGGTCCTTCGCCGCTTGTTCCAGGGCCAGGGCCCTGTGGGGCAACGCCTGTCACCCCTGGTGACCGATTTTGGTTTCCAGCGGCAGGTGTGGGCCGTACTGAGGGTTGGGCTTCCCAACTTCAGGGTGGGACGGATCTTGGTGCGGGCCTATGACAACAACGGCACGGCCTTGGTCTGCCGCAATCGTGACGTGCGTGAGGTGCTGGATCGCCACCAGGACTTTGAGGTGGTGTATGGCCCCCGCATGGAGGAAATCACAGGCGGAGCTAATTTCTTTTTGGGGATGCAGGACGGTCCCACCTATAGCCGCGATGTCACGAACATGCGGCAGGCGATACGCCGCAGCGATCCCCAGGAGTTGTTGGTGCCCCTGGCGACGGCATGGGCGGAGGCGATTGTGCGCGATGGCCAGGGCCAGATCGACCTTCCCCGACAGCTGGGCGCCCAGATTCCAGCGCGGATCGTGCAGGAGTATTTCGGCCTGCGGGGGCCTAGGCGCGAGGAGTTGATCGAATGGACGACGTTGTTGTTTTGGTATCTCTTTGTCGATCTGGCGGCCAGTCCTGAGCTGCGCCCCAAGGCATTGGCCGCCGCGGTGCAACTGCAGGAGGCCCTGGATCAGGAGATAAGTGAGCGCAAAATTTGCCTGGCTCGGGGCGGTGCGAAACCGGCGGATGATGTGTTGCAGCGCTGCCTGGAGATGCAGGCGATTGGTACACCGGGGATGGATGATCTTGGAATCCGCAATTATCTGATTGGCTTTGTGATTGGGGCCATCCCCACCCTGTCGGCGGCCGCAACCCAAATCGTCGATGAACTACTGAATCGTCCCGAACAGTTGGCCCAGGCCCAGGCGGCGGCACGGGACGGCAAGCCCGGTGAGTTTGAGGGGTATGTGTTTGAGGCGCTCCGCTATCAACCCCTGAACCCCGTTCTCTATCGGCGGGCCGTACGGGATAGCACCATTGCCCGTGGCACCTGGCGCGCCATGACCATCCCGGCGGGCACCATGGTGTTGGCCTCCAATTATTCGGCCATGTTTGATCCGATGCAGGTGGAGCACGCCGATCGCTTTTGGCCTGGCAGGCCTTGGCATGACTATATTTTTTGGGGTTATGGCATGCATACCTGTGCCGGCGCCTATATCAACAGTGCCCTTTTGCCCGTGATGCTGCGTCCCTTGTTCTGCCGCCCCCATCTGCGGCGCAGCCCCGGTGCCAAGGGCCAGATCGACCGCGGCACTACCCCTTTCCCTACGCATCTTGCCTTGTGTTTTGATGCCGAATGAGGCTGTTTCCTGGCTGTTCTTCGCTGGCGTCCTTGGCTTTAGAGGGGCTGCACCCCGGCGCCCAGGCTGGCCGCTTCCAGCCAGCGTTGCATCGGTTCGGGCAGGGGGCAGCGCTGGCGGTTTGTGACCTTGATGGCCAGGTGGCGCGTTAGGCCCCGGGCCGCCTCTTCACCATCGAGATTGAAGCGATAGGCCACCTCAAAGCCGCTGGGATCAAGCCGTGTCGGTGCCAGCACGATCCCGAGTTCATCCCCCACCACCAGGGGCCGGCGGTAATCGGCGCGGCAATGCACGATCGGCAGGGCCACCTCTGGCCTGTGCTGGGGGGTGGGAAACAGGGCGGCGGGCTCGATGCCAAAGCGTTGCAGGCTTTCTTCGTAGGCCTCGTGGCACCAGCGCAACAGCTGGTGGAAGTGCATCACGCCCGCCGCATCGGTATCGCCGAAGCGCACCGTGCGGTGGAGCTGCAACCAGGTGCAGGGAGCTGCCACTACGGCTTGCAGGTGAGGAACCAGCCGGCGCTGCCGCTCGGGCGCCAGCGGGGTTCCCAGTTGGCGTAGGAGTAGTGATCGCTGCGACCGCGTTGGTCGTAAGGATTGCCGCCGTTGGGATAGCCACCGTTGACCAGGTCGCAGCTGCCGTAGGGGTCATTCATGATCACGCCGGTGTCGTCGTAGCCGATCACCACGGTCCAGTGGCCGCCGCCGCTGGGGGCGTTGGCGGAACCATGGTGCAGCCAGCCCACGGCCACCGGCCGGCCGGCGTCGATTTCGGCCTTGAGCATGGCCAGGGTGCCGTCCATGCGGTATTTTGCGTCGAGACCGAGGTGCTCAAGGGCCTTGAGTTGGGCCTGGGCGTCGGTGGTGTCTCCGTAGGTGTGGCGGATGGCGTCGTAGACGTTCTGGTCGGAGCACTTGCCCCAGAACTTGGCCAACATGCCGCAACTGGCGGAGAAGCATTCGCGCCAGCCCTCGCCATCGCTCATCAGCATCTGGTCGAAGTAGGGCACCGGCAGGGGATTGGGGTGGGCCTTGGCGGCGGGCGGTTTGGTTTGGGCCGCTGGGGCTGCCGCCGTGGAGGTTGACGTTGCACTCGGGTATCCGATCGGGGCTGGCAGCTGGCTGATCCCCTGGCTCCAGATGCTTCCTTCCGCCTCGCGGCGGCGCAACAGGCCAGCTGTCACGGAGGAGCCGGGGTTGCAGTAGAGGCAGAGGGCGTCGGGCACCTTGGGCCAGTCCTTGTCGCGCAGACGGCGGCTGATTGTGTCGAAGCCCTCGCCGCCATAGAACCCCACCCCCAGGTTCCAGGCAAACGAGATCAGGGCGCTGCGCTGGTCAGGATGCATGGCTTCCCAGTAGGGGACGGAATCAGCCAATTGGGCGGCATAGGCGTTGATGTCTTGATCCAGAAGGCGATCGGCTTCCTGGCGGCTGATTGTGTCGCCCGGTTGCACGGGTTGGTTGCCCAGGCGGGTGAAGCCGTAGCCGATCGTCCAAGGGTCGCCACCGCTGGCTGGATCGGGGTAGGCGTGGGATTCAAAGCCTTCGAACTCGGTAATGAGGGTGCGGGCGGCGGCATAGGGGGTCGCCGCTGGCGCTGGCTTTGGCGCTGGTTTTGGAGCTGGCTTTGGCGTTGCCGTTGGCGCGGGTACGGCGACTGGTTCAGGGGGGTTTGCGGCGGGTGCCACCAGCACGGGCGCAGCCACGGCAACGGCGGCATGGACACCTGACTCTGGCGATACCGGGGCAACGACGGGCGCTGGCGCCGGCTGCAAGGGCGGCTGGGCCAGGGTGGCCAGCGTTTGGGCGTCGCGCTGGCGCAGGGCGGCGATGGCCTCCCGCAGGCGCGTGTCGTCTTCGGCTGTGGTTAGGGGTAAAACGGTTGGGGGAAGACGGCGGGCGAAGGGGGAAAAAACCTCGGAAAATTTGGTGATTACATAGGGGGCAAAAAAGGTCAGGCCGGCATAGAGAAAGCTGGTGACACTGCCCATGTCGGCAGGCATCTGGCAGGTTCGCCCGAAGTGGTACAGGCTGACAATGCCAAAGCCGAGATAAAATAAGATCAGCATGATCAGGCCGGCCATCGCAATCAAGCGGCTGACACTCGCCTCCATCACCGTGACCTGCTGCTTGGCGGTTTGGGGGTCATATCGGCTTGGCGATCCCGGCGGGCCGTTGATGTTTGCATCAACCAGATTGAGGGTGGTGGGTTCGGAAAGGGCCTTGCGAATATCCCAGCCGTGTTTGATCAGGCGGTGATCGATCTGCAGCATGAACACAAAGCAGCCCACCAAGATGAACATGGTGAGGAAGGCCATCTCGTGCTCCCCCAGTCGGCCCACGGCGCAGAGCTCGAGGCTGGTGCGCAGGCTGGTGGCCGCCGCTGGAGCCATTGACGTGGCGGCTGTGGCGGCGGCTGTTCCGGTGCCCGCCGGCACCAAGACTTCCGCCTGGGTTTGGGCGAGGCCCGGCAGCGAGATCCCAAACAGGAGCAGGCCGATCAAGCCGGCTGGCTTACGAATACGGTAGAGAAGATTCAGAATCATGCTGCCGGAAAATTAGATATAAGCAATCATAGTAATCCTACGGCAATTCCGCAACTTTCCAATGCGAAATTTTGCAGAGCGCCCCTGCAAGTCCAGGCAGGCATTGATCCACCTGGGCGATGCCTAAGGCTGGTGCGCTGGCTGCCAGAGGCCCTCGCAACTGCTGTTGGCCTCGGTGTTGTGGGCCCCGTGAACGGCGGGCGCTGTCCAGTCGTCGGGATTGGGCCCCTTGATGCGCACCTGGGAGCGGTGGATGTAGAGCGGGCGCTGACCCAGGCCGATGGCCCGGCTTTGGATGGTGCTGTAGCAGGCCATCGTGGCGTACCAATCGGGCTTCTCCAGGGGTTGGCCCGCGGAGAACGGCCGCGATGGGGGTACCGGAAACACCAGGATTTCGGCGCCGTTATGGGCCAGTCGGCAGGCGATTGGGGCGCGATTGTGGGGGGCGGTGCGGATGTTGGAGGGTGCATCGATCACCACGGCCCGCTGGGAGCAGTACACCTGGGCCCGGGCGCCTGAACCTGCCAGCAGGGCGATGGCCATTCCCATGCCCAAACCCAGGGTCAAGGTCAGCGACGGGCCGCAAGGGGGCTGGGGCAACTGGGGGACGAAAGGGCTGACCAGGTGATCCTCAGCGATCCACCGATCCCATGATCACGTCGATGGAGCCGAGGATGGCCATGATGTCGGCCACCTTAGCCCCCTTGAGGATGTGGGGCAGGATCTGGAGGTTGTTGAGGTCGGCGGCGCGGATCTTGAAGCGCCAGGGGGTGACATCGTCGTTGCCCTGGATGAAGACGCCGATTTCGCCCTTGCCGGATTCGAGGCGGGTGTAGAGCTCGCCGCTGGGAATCTTGAAGGTGGGGGCCACTTTTTTGGCGACGTATTGGTAGTCGAAGTCGTAGGCGTCGCTGGTTTTGCCTTCGGTGATGCGGCGGGCCTCCAGGTTTTCGGTGGGTCCGCCGGGAATCATGCGGATCGCCTGGCGCAGAATCTTGAGGGATTGGCGCATTTCTTCAACGCGCACCCGGTAGCGGGCAAAGCAGTCGCCTTCTTTCTCGTAGGCGACGGCCCATTCGAAATCGTCGTAGCACTCGTAGTGGTCAACCTTGCGCAGGTCCCAGGGGACGCCGGAGGCGCGCAGCATCGGTCCGGACAGGCTCCAATTGATCGCCTGGTCGCGGCTGACGACGCCCAGGCCCTCAATGCGGCGGCGGAAAATGGGATTATTGGTGATCAGTTTTTCGTATTCATCGATTTTGGGGCCGAACCAGTTGCAGAAGTCTTCGCATTTCTCCAGCCAGCCGTAGGGCAGATCCACCGCCACACCACCGATGCGGAAATAGTTGTTGTTGATCAACCGTTGGCCGGTGGCGGCTTCCCAGAGGTCATAGATCATCTCCCGTTCCCGGAAGATATAGAAGAAGGGCGTCTGGGCCCCCACATCCGCCAAGAAGGGACCTAGCCACAACAGGTGGTTGGCGATGCGGTTCAGCTCCAGCATCAACACCCGGATGTAGCTGGCCCGGCGCGGCACCTTGATGTTGGCCAGCCGCTCGGGGGCATTGACTACGATGGCCTCATAGAACATGCCGGCCGCGTAATCCATGCGGCTCACGTACGGCACGTACATGACGCTGGTGCGGTTTTCGGCGATTTTCTCCATGCCGCGGTGGAGATAGCCGATCACCGGCTCGCAATCCACCACATCCTCGCCATCTAGGGTCACCACCAGCCGCAACACCCCGTGCATCGAGGGGTGATGGGGCCCGAAGTTGACCACCATCGGCTCCGTGCGCGTCTCAAGTTGCGTCATGGGGCCGGGGGGGAAGGGCTTTGATTGGGATCTTAGGGAGGCTGGGGCTGGGTGATGGTGATGGTTGAGCCAGCGACCCAGAGTTCAAGGCCTCGCGGGGCCTGCCGGCTGGGTGGCGCACCCAGGTCTTCGGGAGCCACGCGCCTCCAGGCTGGCCCAGCGATCCAGCCGGTTGTCGGGCTGCCCTCTTGCCGGGGCTGATCGCCACCGCCGGTATCAGGGTGAATCACGCGAGCGGGGGTATTCGCGCAGGCCCCTGCTGCGGTCAAGTTCCTGACAGGCCCGATGCGCTGCTCCGGTCTGGCTGGAGTGACCGGTCTGATGCTCCCAACGGCCGCTTCACCTTTCTGGCTGGCCTTGACCTCGGGCAACATGTTGTTCCTTCTGCAATTCGTCTTTGCTTTGTCGAGCTGATGTTTTAAGCATGCGTAATAGATTTACACTGTTTAATCGCGATTTGCCTCATTGAGGTTTTTGGCGTGACATACTTGCGTTTGTTATTGCTGTTTGGAGTTTGGCGTTGGACGTTCGCGGCTCTGGCGATCTCCCTCAATCCTTCTCTCAGCCCTTGCTTCTTCCTGCCTGCTGGTGGCTTGAGCCAAATGTCAACGAGCCCGATCGCCCGGCTCTGTTCGCTCACGATGGTGCTCTGATCACGCGCCGGTCGCTGGCGGCGGCGGTTGCCGGGTTGGCCGCTCTTCTGGTCCGGGAGGGGGTGGTTCGGACCGATCGCTTGGCGGTGGTGATGGCCCCCGGGGTGGACCTGGCGATCTGTTTGCTGGCCGGCATGGGGGTGGCAGCCGTGGCACCCCTGGTGCCGTCGAGCCCCCTGGGCATCGTGCTGGACGATCTGCGCCGGCTGCGGGCCACCCATGTGCTCGTGGATGGGGACCCTCCCGCGGCGGTGCTGGAGGCGGTCCAGGAGCTGGGGCTTCCCCTGCTGCACCTCGATCCGCTGGCCAGTGCCGCCGAGCCCGCCGCCCGGTTGGCCGGCCCGGCCGCCACGGATCTCGCCCTATTGCTGCAGACCTCCGGCACCACCTCCCGCCCCAAGGTGGTGCCGTTAAGTCACGCCAATCTTCTGGCCTCGGCCCGTTCGGTGGCCGAAGTCTTGGCCCTGGGGCCTGGCGACCGCAGCCTGGCGGCGATGCCCCTGTTCCATATCCATGGAATCGTGGCCTCATTGCTGGCCCCCTTGGTGGCTGGTGGGAGTGTGATCTGTTGCTGCAGCAACGCTCCCCATGCCCTGCTTGCGGCCCTGGACAGCCTCGAGCCCAGCTGGCTTTCGGCGGTGCCCACCCTGCTCCAGGGGCTGCTGGCTGAACAGGATCGCACCCACCAATCCACCCCCGCCCATCGGCTGCGGTTGCTCCGCTCGTCCTCCTCCCCCCTGCCGCCACCGGTGTTCGAGCGGCTGGAGGCGGTGTTTGGCGTCCCTGTGATCGAGGCCTATGGGATGACGGAGGCGGCGCACCAGATCTGCAGCAACCGGTTGCCGGGCGCAGGCGTTGTCCGTCAGCCCGGCAGCGTGGGGGCGGCCGCGGGGCCCGAGGTGGTGGTGCTGGGGCCCGACCGGCGCCAGCTTCCGTCAGGAGAGTGCGGTGAGGTGGCCATCCGTGGGGGCAACGTGACCGCGGGCTATGAGGCCGCGGCCTCCAGCGGCTGGGTGCACGATGCCAACGGGGACGCGTGGTTTCTCACCGGCGACGAGGGCCTGTTGGATGGCGAGGGGCGGCTCACCCTCACGGGCCGCCTGAAGGAAATGATCAATCGCGGCGGGGAGAAGGTGATTCCCCGCCGCGTCGATGAGGCGCTCCTGGGGCATCCGGCCGTGGAGCAGGCCCTGGCCTTCGCCGTGCCCCACCCCACCCTTGGCGAGGATCTGGCGGCAGCCGTGGTGCTCCGGGCGGGGGCTGCGGCCGAGGAACAGGAGCTGCGCGCCCATGCCTTTTCCCAGCTCGCCCCCCATGAGGTGCCCTCCCGCATCGTCTTGCTCGAGGCCCTGCCGAGGGGCGCCACCGGCAAGTTGCAGCGCATCGGCCTGGCGGAGAAGCTCGGTGCCATTCTTTTTCCCGCCGACGAGCCCGTTCGGGGTGAGATGGAGGAATTGGTGGCCCACACCTTTGCGGCTGTGTTGCAGCAACCAGCGCCGGGTCGCAACGCCAATTTCTTTATGCTGGGCGGGGATTCCCTCTCCGGCCAGCGGGTGGTGAATGCGCTGGAGCAGGCGTTGGCGCTCGCCCTCAGTCCCGTCCTCCTGTTCGCCCACCCCACCGTCCGCAGCCTGGCGGAACAGCTGGACCAGCGCCTCGATGAAGCCCTGAATGCCTTGGGGGCGGAGTGAGCGGATGACGACGGCAGGGTCCAACTTGGGGGAAGTCCTGAAGATGGCGCAAGCCCAGGAGCGGGTCGTTCCCTTCCTGGGGGTCTACGACCTGTTCAGCGCCTCCCTGGCGGCCGATCGCTTTGGGGCCTTGTTTCTCAGCGGTTTCGGCCTGGCCGCCAGCGCCTTTGGCCTGCCCGATGTGGGCTTCATCGGCTGGGGTGATCTCACCACCACCACCAGTCGCTTGCGCGCCCTGCTGCCCGATCACCATCTGCTGGTGGACATCGACGATGGCTTCGGTGATGCCACGGTGGCCAGCCATGTGGCCCGGACCCTGGAGCGCTGCGGTGCGTCGGGGGTGGTGCTCGAGGATCAGGCCAGGCCCCGCCGCTGCGGCCACCTCGATGGCAAAAGTATCCTGCCCTTGCCGGAGTATTTGGTGAAGCTGGAAGCGGTGCTGCACCATCGGACTTCGATGGTCGTCGTGGCGCGCACGGATGCCTCCGATCCAGCCGAAATCCTCACCCGGGTGCGGGCGTTTGAACAGGCCGGCTGTGACGCCGTGCTCGCCGATGGCATCAAGGATTTGGCTCTCTTCGCCGAACTGAGGCAAGCCGTGAGCTGCCCCGTGTTCTGCAATGTCATCGGTGGCGGCAAGGTGCCGGCCTGCAGCCGGGCCGATCTGGCCCGTCAGGGTGTGCAGGGGCTGATCTACAGCACCCCCTGTCTGTTCGCTGCCCAGTAGGCGATCGAGCGAGCGCTGGAGGGCCTCCTCGATGAGAGCGCGGATCTCAAGGAGGCGTTGTCCAGCGGCCGGCAGCTCTCCCACTGCAACGCCGTCCTGGAGGCCAACTTGAAGCGGGCGGGTGGCCCATGACCAACGCCCCGCGGTTGTCGGACCGGGTTGGCAGGCTGCGGCAGCTTCAGGTTGCCAAAGGCCTCAGCGGTCCTTCCCCCGCCGCCCCCCTGCCCGGTGATTGGCCCCCAGGCTGCCAGGCCTATCCGGCCTCGTTTGCCCAGACGCGGCTGTGGTTTTTGCACCAGCTGGAGCCTGAGCTCACGGCTTATCACCGGCCAGCGGTGTGGCGGTTGAGGGGTGATCTGGATGGGGAGGCCCTGCAGAACGCTCTGGAAGGGCTGATCGAGCGCCATTCCACCCTGCGCACCTCCTTCCGGTTGCAGGGGAGCGAGGTGATTCAGATCGTTCACCCGGCGGCGCCCTTTGCCCTGGAACGGGAAGCGTTGGGCGAGCGGGAAGCGGAGGTGGTGATCCAGGGGTGGCTGGAGCAGGAGGACCGCACGCCGTTTGATCTGACGGCGGGTCTGCTGCTGCGGGCCCGGTTGCTTGCGGTGGATGACCAGGAGCATGGGTTGCTGATCAACCACCACCACATCGCCTCCGATGGCTGGTCGCGATCCGTGCTGGCTCGGGATCTGGTGGAGCTTTACAACGCCAAGATCGCCGGTCGATCAGCGCAGCTTGAGCCGCTTTCCATTTCTTACCAGGACTACGCCGCCTGGCAGCGGCAACGGCTGAGCGGTGAGCGGCTCGTTGAGCTGCAGGACTACTGGGTTGAGCAGCTGCGGGATCTAGAGCCGCTGGAGCTTCCCACCGATCGACCACGGCCAGCGATGCCCTCGCACCGCGGCGGAAGCGTTGGGTTCACGATCGAACCGGCGCTGCTGGAGCCCTTCGAGCAGCTCTGCCGCCGGGAGGGCGCCACCCTGCAGATGGGGTTGCTGGCGGTGGTGGCCCTGCTGCTGCATCGCTACAGCCGCCAGGACGATTTCGCGATCGGCATTCCGATCTGGGGCCGCAACCATCCGGATCTCGAGAGGCTGATCGGCTTCTTCATCAACACGCTGCCGATCCGCCTGCGCTTCGCGCCCGAGCAGAGCTTCCGGGAGCTGCTGGCTCAGGTGCGGGATGCCTCGATCGCTGCCTACGACCACCAGGAGCTGCCGTTTGAGCAGATGGTGGAGACGGTGCAAGTCCTTCCCTCCAGGCGTGATTCCGCCAAGGTCGATCTTTCCTTCTATCTCCGCCGGAGTGCCGATCAAGGGCTGAGCGCCTCGATCACCTACGCCACTGATTTGTTCGATGGCGATCGCATCGACCGGCTTAGGTCCCACCTGATCACCTTGCTCAGCTCAGCGGTGCAGGCACCTGATCAGCCTGCGGCGGCCCTTAATCTTCTGCCGGAACCGGAGCGCCAGCTGATCGAGAGCTGGCAGCAGGGGCCTGTTGTTGAGGTGCCTGAGCTTTGCGTGCACCAGCTGTTTGAACAGCAGGTGGAGCGCACGCCAGAGGCGATTGCGCTGGTGTTCGGGGATCAGCAGCTCAGCTATGGCGAGCTCAATGCCCGAGCGAATCGGCTGGCGCATGCATTGATCGATCGGGGCGTGGGCCCTGAGGTGATCGTGGCGGTGGCGCTGGAGCGCTCGGTGGAGTTGGTGGTGGCCCTGCTGGCGATCCTTAAGGCCGGTGGGGCCTACCTGCCCCTCGACCCCGCTTGGCCGCCGCAACGCCTCGGGCAGATCCTTGAGGATGCCGCTCCCGCCGTGGTGATCAGCGCCGCCGGCTTGGAAATCCCCTGCCGCACCGAGCGGCAACCGTGGCTGCTACGCCTGAGCGATCACCCCCAGGGGCTCGACGGCCAGCCGGCTTCCAATCCCGCTGCGCAAGAGCATCACCCCCGCCAACTCGCCTACCTCACCACCACTTCAGGCTCCACCGGGGTGCCCAAGGGGGTGCTGATCGAGCATCGCGGCATCCTGCGGCTGCTGGATCCCGCCAATCCCTATGCGATCAGCAGCGGTGATCGGGTGCTGCAGCTGGCACCCCTGGCCTTTGATGCGGCCACGTTCGAGATCTGGGCGGCCCTGCTCAACGGCGCCACCCTGGTGATGGCGCCACCGGGGCAGCTTTCGCTGCAGGAGTTGGCCGCCTTGCTGCGCCAGCAGCGCATCTCCACCCTCTGGCTCACCGCCGGCCTGTTCCAGGCCATGGTTGAGGACCAACCAGAAGCACTGGCCAGCGTGCGCCAGATCCTGGCGGGTGGGGATGTGCTCGCCCCCGGCGCGGTGCA
>JAPLIF010000348.1 GCA_026389255.1 Cyanobacteriota bacterium | reverse complement strand
GCCGACCATGCCGGCGCCAACCAGTGGAATGCACCCTGGTTCGATGTGGCACCGCGGGCGGGTTTGCTGGTGCTGTTTCCCGCTTGCATCGATCACGCTGTCCTGGAAAACAACGACGACGACGATCGCCGCTTTTCGATCAGCATGGATTTTGTGCTGACAGCGCCTGCGGAACCCCGGGCGGGGGGACGACCGGAATACCTGGCACCCCATCCGAGCGGTTGGCAGCCGGTGGCAGGTCCGGTGGGGCAGCCGTTTCTTTGACCTTTCGGTTGATCCAATCAAATTGGCGTTTTTCAATGGCAAGGCCATCAGAAAGATAATGAAAAGTCAATTCTGGCGTGATTCGTGTGCTGGTGTCTGACGATCTTCAGCCTGGAGATGAAAACCCAAATAAAGCTAAATTCCTAAAACAAACACATTATTTGGCGAGGAAGGCCAAAGACAATCCAACATTGCATTGTTAGCACTCGTGCATTTTCAATGCGTTTTCAATCGTTTTCTAAAAACTTTCTTAAGGTATCTAGTCTAGCCCGTTGTGTGGCACCCATCATTCTTGGTAGTGCCGTCATTGGCTTTGCGGCCAATTCCGCCCAAGCGGTGAGCCCTGGATTTGCCGGTGTCTATGATCCAGCCAACTGGACGCAATTCGTCATCTCCAATGGCTCCGTCGACACAACCAATGCCCCCGTTAGTGTCACCTTAATTGGTGCGGATAATAACGCACCAAATCCTGGTCAAACCGATTTCACGATTGCCGCCGCGCCTTATGCGGGACAAGTGTCCGTTGATTGGAGCTATACTACATCAGACCTCGATGCAAGTACCGATCCATTTGGCTATATATTAAATAGCACTTTTTTCCAGCTCAGTAATGATGCTCTAGGCAGCCAGTCTGGATCATCTTTTTTTGATGTTGTTGTCGGCGACACGTTTGGCTTCAGCCAGCAATCAACTGACTCCGACTTTGGTGCCGCTCAGACCATCATCGCTAACTTTGTCGCCCCAACCGGTGGCCCCACCCCTGGCCCCGCTTCGGTTCCTGCTCCCCTACCCCTGTTCGGTGTTGGAGCCTCCCTCGTTTGGAGTCGCCGCCTGCGCAAGCGGGTTGCTTCGGCCAGCTGAACAGTCCAACGATATGGGCCTGGGCTGATTTAAGCGCCAAGCTGTGTTCTCCAGGCCCTGCCAATCGGCGGGGCTTTTTTGTGCTCGCTGAGGGCGACATTTGGGGTCGTCACCCCGTTTGGGTTGGCCCTCACCAGCCGCTGCACTCCCTCAGGGAGAATGAGCCCTAACTACGGCAAACCGGTGAGCGAAACCCCCAGCTTCTCGATCAAGGCCAGCCTCGACGGCACCACCCACAGCTTTTCCTGCCGAGCCGACCAGACCGTGCTGGCCGCCGCCGAGCAAGCTGGGGTGCCCCTGCCGAGCTCCTGCTGCTCGGGGGTCTGCACCACCTGTGCCGCCAAGATCATCAACGGCAGCGTCCACCAGCCCGATGCCATGGGGGTGAAGGCCGAACTGCGGGAGCAGGGCTACGCCCTGCTTTGTGTCAGCTATCCCCTCAGCGATCTGGAGCTGCAGGCCGGCCAGGAGGATGCCCTCTACGAGGCCCAGTTCGGCCAATACCAGAAGTGAGGTTGGAGCCGCTGGTGGTCTGGTTCCAGCCGGCGGCGGGGGCCCTGTTACCCCAGCTGCGGTCCTTTCTGCTGGTGGCCGGTCAGGCCCAGGTGGGGCCTGGGGTGCGGCTGCTGCGCTGGGCGATCACCGCCGCCGAACCGGCCCGGGGTCTGCGGATTGAGGCGGTGTTGGTGGTGGGCGAACCGGGGGCTTCGGCCCCAATCACTCCAGGGCCCCGCTTTGGTTTAGACCCGAACCCGCCCCATCGGGGTGATGCTCCCGGCCAGACCCCTGCTGCTGGCCAGGGGCCGCTAGCCACCAGCCCGGCCGGAGGGCTCTGGTGAGCACCTCTCCGCCCCTGCCCACCCTGCTGGTGATCCCCACCGGCGTCGGTTGTGCCGTGGGGGGCTATGCGGGCGACGGCCTGCCGGCGGCCCGGTTGCTGGCGGCAGCCAGCGGCTGTTTGGTCACCCATCCCAATGTGATGAATGGCGCCGCCCTGTATTGGAGCGACCGCCGCATTCATTACGTGGAGGGTTGGGCCCTCGATCGTTTCGCCTGCGGCGAGCTGGCCCTGGCCCCGGTGGCCGGCCGGCGGGTGGGGTTGTTGCTGGATGGGGGGATCGAGCCGGAGCTGCGCGCCCGCCAGATCCAGGCGGCCGAAGCCTGCCGCGCCACCTTGGGGCTGGCGATTGGCCCGGTGCACACCACCGACGTACCCCTGGGGGTGGGCCTGAGCCTGGGGCCCAGCGGCAGCAGCTGGGGCACGTTGGAGCGCCCCGATGGGCTGTTGCGGGCCGGGGAAAAATTAGTAGCCGCCGGGGCCACCGCCATCGCCGTGGTAGCCCGCTTCCCCGACGATTCGGGCAGCGTAGCCCTGGCCGCCTACCGCCACGGTGCCGGGGTTGATGCCCTGGCCGGAGCCGAGGCGGTGATCAGCCACCTGCTGGTGCAACACCTGGGCATCCCCTGCGCCCACGCTCCAGCCCTGGCGCCCCTGCCCCTGGATCCCCAGCTGGATCCGCGGGCGGCGGCGGAAGAACTGGGTCACACCTTTTTGCCCTGCGTGCTGGTCGGCCTCAGCCGCGCCCCTGATCTGGTGTCCCCCCAGGACCGCCGCGCCGCCCTTG
>JAPLIF010000098.1 GCA_026389255.1 Cyanobacteriota bacterium | reverse complement strand
CCTTGCGACGGGCCTGGCCGGAGACGGTCAGATCGGGGGGACGGGGCAGGCCCCCGAAGGGTTCCAGGGGGAGCATGGGGGGCTCAGCGCAGGCGCTCGATGATGGCGCGAATCGCCTCCTCCTTGGCTTCGATGTCTTCGGTGAGGCGGAATTGCACCCGGGCCCGTTGCAGATTTTGCTGGGGATGGGTGACCCGGAAATAGACATCACCGGCGAGGTAATCGCTGAGGAAGCGCAATCCCAGCTCAAAGCTGATCAAGCGGATCGCGTCATAGAGATAGTCCAGATCGGCATCGCTGAGCACCTGGCGGGCCGCAGCGCCGTAGCCCGTCAAAATCGCCTCACAGAACTCAAGATCGAAGCCCAACTGATCCAGATCGTCGGTTTCCTCGCCGAGGCGGTTGCACCCCGATCGCAGGCAGTCGCCGATGTCGTAATGGACCAATCCCGGCTTGACCGTATCGAGATCGACCAGGGCGATGGCCCGGCCGCTGGCTCGATCCAGCAACACATTGTTGACCTTGGGATCGCCATGGATCGGGCGGGGCACCAACACCCCCGCATCCAGGGCATCCTCCAGCACCGATGCGAAAGAGCGCCGGGCCGCCACGAACTCCAAGCAGGCGCCCACGGCCGGCTCGTTGGCGCGATCTGTGCGGCTGAGGACGTCGTCATAGGCCTGCAGATAGGTGGGGGTGACATGGAAGCCGGGCAGGGTGTCGGCCAGCAGCTCAGGGGGCAGGTCGCTGATCAGGGCATGGAAGCGTCCGAGGCCATAGCCCAGCTCCCGGGCCTGCTCCACGGCATCGAGGGTGTCAAGGGAGACCGTGTCCTCGATGAAGCTGATCAATCGCCAAAAACCCTCGTCCGTCTCCACCCAGGTCTGCTCACCGCTGGCGGCGGCCATCACCTGGGGCATCTCCCAGCCGCGGCCCCCATCAGGGGCCTGCGGCTGCTCGGCCAGGCGGCGGGTCACATGGGCGCTCACCTCGGCCAGGTTGGCCATCAGCGGCTGCGGCTGGGCAAAGACATGGGTGTTGAGTTTCTGCAGCACATAACGCCGCATCTCGCCGCCGGCCAACGTCACCAGATAGGTGGCATTGACATTGCCATTGCCCAGGGGCGCCACGCGGGCGACGGGGGCCGGCAGATCGAAGGCGCCGGCGATCGCCACCAACTGGGCCTGGGGGTCCAAGGCGGGATCGATCATGGCGGCCGCAAGGCAGGGAGGGGGCTGCATGGTGCCATGGCCTGTTAACCCAGCAGGGCGGCCTCGACGCAGAGGCCCGGGCCGAAGGCCCAAGCCACGCAGGGGAGGGGCGCCCCGGCCCGTTGCAGACGATCGAGGATGAACAGGATCGTGGCGGACGACATGTTGCCGCACTCCCGCAGCACCGCGGTGGAGCATCCAACCAGCCATCCAGCCAGGGGGCCAAGCGGGCGGCAATCAGGGCCGGCACCCGCGGCGACAGGCCCATTTCAAAGCCGTGGTCGCCAATGATCCAGGCCATGGCATCGGCGCTATAGGGCAGCACCGTGGAACCGGACGCCAGGAGCCGCCAGGGGGGGGCGGCCGGCTCCGACCCGGGCCCCGCACCAGCCCCTGCAACAGTCGGGTCAGCGCCGGCCAACACCGTGGCGGCGGCGCCATCGGCAAACAGGGCATTGGCCACCACCCGCTCGGGGTGCCAACCCAGCTGTTGGTGCAGGCTGCAGAGTTCAAGGGCGCAGAGCAGCACCCGGGCCCCGGCATCGGCCGCCCCAAAGGCGTGGGCCACCCGCAGGCCATTAAGGGCCCCGTGGCAGCCCATGAAGCCCACCTGGGTGCGGGCCACATTCGGATCCAACGGCAATCCCTGGATCAGGTCCAGGTCGAAGCCGGGGGCCTGGAAGCCGGTGCAGCACACCGTCACCAGGTGGGTGATCGCCGCCGGATCGACGGCGGCGGCGGCCAGGGCCGCGCTGGTGGCCATCAGGGCCAGGGGACCGGCCTCGGCGGCGAAGCGGGCCATGCGCTCGGCGGTGGTGGGATTGGCGTCGGTGTAAAAGGGCAGGCGATCGGGCAGGGGGCCGTCGGCAGCTGCCAACAGCACGCTGTGGCGGCAGGCGACGCCGGAACGGCGCTGCAAACGCCGCAACAGGGTGGCCTGGGCGCCATTGGTGGCCGAGAGGCGCTGGGCCATGGCTGCCGATTCGGCCTGGCTGAGGCGATGGGATGGCAGGGCGGTGCCGATCCCCAGCAGGGTCACGGGCATGGGGTCGATAGCGGCGCCTGGGCGGGCCCTGGCAGGGCAGACCCCGGCAGGGCGGCCCCGTGCAAGTTGGGCCGGTGCAAGGCCGCCAGCAGCGGATCGGCCAGGCTGGGCCAGCGGCGCAGGGCGTCAAAGACAAACCGGCTGGTCCAGGGCCGGCGCAGCACCAGGGCCAGGGCCTGGCAGAGCCGCTGGCGGCGGGCCAGCAGGGCGGCCTGGGATCGGCTCCAGTCCCGGGCGCATTGGCGATCCCAGCCGTTGTCCAGGGCGGCGAGGGCCAGGGGGGTGGTGCTGAGGGCCGCCATCAGGGCCCAGCCCATGCCCTCACCCGTGAACGGTTCGACATAGCCAGCGGCATCGCCCAACAGCAGATAGCGATCCCCCGCCAGGGGGCGGCTGCTGCGGGTGAGGGCGGGGGTGAGCTGCCAGGCGGCCGGGGTGAGGGCCGGCAAGGGATCGAAGCCGGCTTCGTGTAGCACCTGAGCGGCCGCTGCGGCAGGTCCCCCGGCGGCGGCGAGGGCCGCGCCATCGAAGGCCGCGGCAACATTGATGGCCCCATCCTCCAGACGCACCAGCCCCACATAGCCGTGGCGGCCGATGGCCATGTGGAGCCGGCCATCGCCGTAGGCCCCATTCGCCGGATCCTGGGGGCCGGAGGTGGCAACTGGCAGCAGGCAGCCGGCGCCGATGCGGGAGCCCGGTTGGATGCGGGTGCCCGCTGCAGGCACCTCCGGCAGGCAACGGTGGGCCAGCCCCGCGGCGACCAGCACCAGTTGGGCCTGCACCGTGGCCGACTCCCGACCGCGGCGAAGCTGCACCGCCCGGCCCCCCGGATCGGCGGGCCCCAGTTGGGCCATCGCCTCGGGCACCAAGGTGGCCCCGGCGGCTACGGCGGCCGCCACCAGCCCCTGATCCAGGGCCAGGCGCGAAAGGACCCGCCCGGCCGGCAGGGCCAGCTCCGCCCGCGCCCCCTGCAGGCCCAGCTGCAGGCACCGCAGGGGGCGGGCGCCGAGCTGATCGAGCAGGGGGGCCAGGCCGGCCTCCGCCAGGGCCGAGAGGGCCTGGCCACTGAGGCAGGCGCCGCAGACCTTCCAGCGGGGGAAGCGGCGCCGCTAGACCAACAGCACAGGCACCCCCTGGCGGGCTAACCGCAGGGCAGCCAGGGCGCCGGCGGGACCGGCCCCGACCACCACCACGGGCCAGGGACCGGTCGGCAGGGGATCAAGCACGGGGACCCGCGGGGGTGGGGACAGCTGGGGGCGGGGACCAACGCAGCAAGTAACGCTCGGGCCAGCAACGCCGCAGAGCGACCCCCTGGAGGCCGGCCCGGTCGGCCATGGCCGCCACCTCGTCCAGCTGAAAGGCCCCGCGCACCGAAAGCAGGCCATCGATGTGCACGATCCGCGATCGCGACAGCAATTGGGTTCCTGCCCAGGCCAGGCCGTAGCCCAGGGGAGTGCGCAGCAGATCGCTGATCAACAGGAGCCGGCGGCTACGGGCGGCGAGGCGGGCCAACAGGGTTTCGGCGTCGGCCGTATCGAGGTGATGCAGAAACAGCGAACTAACAATGATGTCAAAACGATCGGGCAGGGAATCGGCCAGAACGTCAGCCACAAAAAAAGAGGCCTCCAGCCCCCGCTCGCGGGCCCTGGCCTCGGACAGGGCGACGGCCTGGGGGCTGATGTCACAGCCCTCCACGGCCAAGGCCAGGCCCTGGCGCTGGGCCAGGGCCGCCAGGTCCAGGGCGTTATCGCCGCCGCCGCAAGCCACATCCAGCAGCCGCAGGGGGGCGGCGTCCGGGGGCAGGCTTCGGGCCAGGGCGCGAATCGGCGCGAACAGGCTGGCGGCACTGAAGCTGACCGCATTGATCCGCCTCAGGCCCACCAGGGCCTCGGCGTGCCGTTCAGGATCGAGACCGGGCTGGTCCATGAGCTCCGGCAACCGCTGACGGTGGGCCAGGGGGGGCCAGGAGGGGATAGGCATGGGCCAAGCCTAAGGTTGATCTGTGCCGTTGCCCCTGCTCCATCACACCAACGCCATGGATGGCGGTGTCACCTCCGCCATCCAACTCGCCCTGACGCCGGCCTTCCTGCTGACGGGCATCTCCAGCCTTCTCAATGTGATGACGGGCCGGCTGTCCCGCATCGTCGAACGGGGGCGCCTTCTCCATGGAGCCTCTCACCCTGAGGCCCATCACGAATCCGCAGTGGAACTGCGCCATCTGGAGCGGCGCCTGCAGCTGACCAGTCGGGCGATTTACGCCACCACCCTGGCCGCCCTGCTGGTCTGCGCCATCCTGCCGGCCCTGTTTTTGGGGGGCCTACTC
>JAPLIF010000136.1:5253-7047 GCA_026389255.1 Cyanobacteriota bacterium | reverse complement strand
GTGCGGCGCCACCCCCATGTGTTTGGGGCCGATGGGGCCGCCAACCCCGGTCCGGCCCTCGATCGGCCCGCTGACGCCGCCGCCGTCCGGGTCCGCTGGGAAGCCATCAAAGCGGCCGAAAAGCAGGCGGCCAACGCTGCGAAGGGCCCAGGGACGACCGCCGCCGCAGGCGGCCCAGCCACCCCCACCAGTCCCCTCAGCGACCAGCTCGCCGCCAAGGTGCGGGGCCAGGGCGCCCTATCCGGCGCCATGACCATCTCGCGCCGGGCCGCCGCCGCCGGCTTCGAATGGGACGACCTGGCTGGCGTCTGGGCCAAGGTGGACGAGGAGCTGGACGAATTGCGGCAAGCCCTGGCCCAGGGCGACCCCGCCCATGCCCAGACCGAACTGGGCGATGTGCTGTTCACCCTGGTGAACCTGGCCCGCTGGAGCCATCTCGACCCCGAAGAGGGCCTGGCCGGCACCAACCGCCGCTTCCTGGATCGCTTCTCCCGGGTGGAGGCCGCCCTGGGGGGCGACCTGGGCGGCCGCCCCCTGGCCGAGCTGGAGGCCCATTGGCGCCAGGCCAAGGCCCAGATCCGGGCCGAGCAATCGCAGCCCCCCCACGCCTAGGGACCGCGCCCATCAATCCTCCGAGGCCTGGGGCCGGCCGCGCCGCCCGCCCTTGATCGCCCCCCGGATTCGCTTGGCCGCCAGGCGCCGCTCCACCGAACCGCGGCTGGGGCGGGTGGGCCTTCTGGGCGGCGGCGGCGGCGCCATGGCCTGGCGCAGCAGGGCCGCCAACCGCAGGCGCGCCGCCTGGCGATTGCGCCACTGGGAGCGGTGCTCCATCGCCACCACCACGATCACGCCGGCCACCAATTGGGGCGCCAGGCGCTCCAGGGCCCGGCGCCGCAGCCCCTCCGGCAGCGATCGGCTGCCGGCCAGATCAAACACCAGTTCCACCCTGGAATCGGTGGTGTTCACCCCCTGGCCGCCGGGTCCGGAGGCCCGCGAAAAGCGCCAGCCGAGCTCTTCGGCGGGGATCACCACATCCGAATCGATGGGCAGGGGCTCCATCACACCACCTGCACCCGCCCCGAGGCGATATCAAAGACCGCCGCCACGATCCGCAGCCGGCCGTCGGCCTCCGCCTGGCGCAACAGCGCACTGCGTTGGCCCAGGCCAGCGGCGGCGGCCACGGCATTGGCGCGCACCGCCCCCGCCAGGTCGAGGCCAGGCCGCAGGGAGGCCCGGATCGGACCGACCAACTCCTGCAGCAGGGGGGTCAGGGGCGCCGTGGCCATGGCGGCCTGGACCGCCCCGCAGCCGCTATGGCCCATCACCAGAATCAAGGGCACCGCCAGGGCCGCCACCGCGTACTCCAACGACGCCACCCCGGCGTCGAAGGCGGTGTTACCGGCACAACGCACCTCAAACAACTCCCCGGAACCCGAGGCAAAAAGCCATTCCGGCGCCACCCTTGAATCGGCGCAGCAAAGAATCGCCGCCCAGGGTTGTTGCCCCTCCGCCAACGCCTCCGGCCGCACCTGGCAGCCCAGGGGCCAGCGCTCCTGCAGCAGCCGGGCCCGCTCCTGGGGATCGCCGCTGGCCTGGGCTTGCTGCCATACCTCGCTGAAGGACAGGTTGCGGCGCAGCAGCTCGTCTAAGGGGTCGCCCGCAGGGCGGCAGACCTGCAATCGTTCGGCCAGGGGGCGGCGGGCAGGCTTGCCAGCGGCGGCCGGGACGCCGCCAGCGGCCGTCGCTGGGGATGCCCACCCGCCCAGGACCAGCCCCCCCACCAGGCCAGCTGTG
>JAPLIF010000136.1:0-5237 GCA_026389255.1 Cyanobacteriota bacterium | reverse complement strand
GCTGTGCTTTGCAGCACCCCCCGACGGGAGACAACCATGCTGGGGTGACAAAAAGGGCTACCGAAGGTTTAGCTGGTCGCCATCTGAACCGCGGTCCCCGGACCCCCTGCCATGCCCCCTACCCAACCCCCCGCCCCTGGGGCCGACCCCACCCCATGGGTGGATGAGGAGCTCCATGGCGTGCGCTATGGCCTGGCCGCCAGCGTCATCGAAGAGCGCCAGAGCGCCTACCAGAGGGTGACGATCATCGACAGCCAGACCTACGGCAAGGGGCTGCTGCTGGACGGCTGCTGGATGACCGCCGAACGCCAGGAACGCCATTATCACGAAACGATCGTGCACCCGGCCCTCTGCGGCGCCGCCAGCATCGAGCGGGTGCTGGTGATCGGCGGCGGCGACGGCGGCACCGCCCGCGAATGCCTGCGCCACCCGGAGGTCCGCCACCTCGATCTGGTGGAGATCGATGGGCTGGTGGTGGAACTGAGCCAGCGCCATCTGGCGGCCATCGGCGGCGACGCCTGGACCGACCCGCGCCTGCAGCTCACCGTCGGCGATGGCATCGCCTGGGTGGCCAACGCCCCGGATGCCAGCTACGACGTGGTAATCGTCGACGGTTCCGATCCCGCCGGGCCGGCCGAGGGCCTGTTCAACCGCACCTTCTTCGCCCACTGCCGCCGCCTGCTGCGGCCGGGCGGGGTCTTCGCCACCCAGAGCGAATCGCCCGAGGCCTTCCGTGATGTTCACATCGCCACCGTGCGGCTGCTGCGGGAGGTGTTCGGCCACGCCGATCCCCTCTACGGCTGGGTGCCCATGTACCCGAGCGGTTGGTGGAGCTGGACCTTCGCCGCCGTCGACGGCCCCCGTTACCTCACAGCCGACCCGGCCCGGGCGGCGGTGGTGGCGGCCGGCTGCCAGATCTGGAGCCCCCGCTGGCAACAGGGGGCCTTCGGGGCGGTGCCGGCCTTTGTGGAGCGGGAGTTGGCGCGCTGATTCGGGCTTCACCCACAGCTGAACCGGGCTTCGCCCACAATCCCCCTGCCCTCACCGGCCCCTGCCACGGCTCCCCCCATGCCAGCCCAACCCCCTGAAGCCCCCTGCTTCGACACCGAAGGCGCCATCTTTATGGGGGCCCAGCGCGATCCAGCGGGCTGCCAGGTCGGCCTGTTCGGGGTGCCGTACGACGGCACCACCTCCTTCCGGCCCGGCACCCGCTTCGGCCCCGCCGCCATCCGGGACGTCAGCGCCGGGCTGGAGAGCTACTGCCCCCAACTGGACCTGGACCTGGAGGAGTTGGCCTTCGCCGACCTCGGGGCGGTGGCGATCCCCTGCGGCGACCCCGAGCCGGTGATCCGGGCGGTACGGGCCGCCACGGACCAGGTGCTGGACCTAGGCCTGGCGCCGCTGATGCTGGGCGGCGAACACTCCATCAGCAGCGGCGCCGTGGCGGCCGTGGCCGCCCGCCATCCGAACCTGGCCCTGGTGCAATTGGATGCCCATGCCGACCTGCGCCAGACCTGGCTGGGGAGCCGCCATAGCCACGCCTGCGCCATGCGGCGCTGCCTGGAGGTGCTGCCCAGCGGCGACCTGCGCCAGATCGCCATTCGCAGCGGCACCCGCCAAGAATTTGCCGAATTGCGATCAACCGGCCGGCTGGTGAACCTGGCAGCCCTGGCCGCCAGCCTGGCGCCGCTGCGGGGCCGCCCGATCTATATCACCGTCGACCTGGACTGGTTTGATCCAGCGGTCCTGCCGGGCACCGGCACCCCCGAACCCGGCGGCTTCTTCTGGCCGGACTTCGCCCTGCTGGTGGACGAACTCCAGCATCACAACCTGGTGGCCGCCGATGTGGTGGAGCTGGCCCCCCAGCTGGACAGCAGTGGCGTCAGCGCCGTGCTGGCCGCCAAAGTGACCCGCAGCCTGCTGCTACTGCTGGGCCAGGCAAACCCCGGCGGGGCTTCAGCTATGGCCAGCCCTCAGTAGCAGCAGGTGCCGCTGGTGCGCTGCTCCCGCAAGCGGTCGTGCTGCTGGCCGATCAGCAGCATGGCCAGGGTGGGATGGTTGTGGAGCAGGTTCATGAAGCGGAGCCGATCCAGGCGCAGCACCTCGACGGGGGTGAGGGCATGGGCATCACTGCGGTGGTCGCCGTTGTGCCAGACGATGTCCTGATAGCAAAAGATCTCGCCGGGACGGAAGCAGATTTTCTCGCCATCGGGATCGACCAGCTCGACGATGCCCTTGCGCACGCCATAAATGGCCTTGGCGGCGGTCCCCCGTTGAAAAATGGTGGCGCCGGTGGGAAGGGCGATGGTTTCGCAGTCGAGCTGCGACACCATGAGCTCAATTGGGGTGGGACTCTTGGTTGCCGGGGATACGACCAATTCGGGAAACCTCCTGGAGAAAGGATCAAAAACTTTCGATGCATTATCACGGATGAGCGGGCCCGTGCAAAGTTCAGACGACACTTTTTGCGCCATTCAGGCCATGCATCAGCGCTGTGGCGGCAGCGAAGCAAGGCACAATTGCTGAGCCTCGACCCCATGGTCGCCATGGCCGGTCGCCGATCCCCCCGAGAGCACCGGAAGACGGGGCGGGCGGGGGGTCCAGTGGTGACACCAAAGATCACCCACCAATTCGGGATGAATGGCAAGTTGACGCAGATGACACCAACCCGTCTCCGATCCCCTGGGGGGGGTGCAATGGCGGCAACTACGGCAACTGGGGCGATGGCCCATCAAGGCTCAAAAGAAATAGATGAGCTCTCACCTCCCAAAGTCCCCCGGCAGCCGTCGAGGGTCCGCCGGGGTCCATAGGATCCCGGCCAACTCCAACCCCTCCGCGGCGCCCCCATGGCCGACTTGCCTTCGCCCCCCAACGGCAACCTGCGCCGTACCCCCCTCTGGGAGGCCAGCCGCGCGGCGGGAGGGCGGCTGGTGCCCTTCGCCGGCTGGGAGATGGCAGTGCAGTTCGGCGGCCTGGTGCAGGAACACCAGGCGGTGCGCCAGCACTGCGGTGTCTTCGACATCTCCCACATGGGGGTGCTCACCCTCCAGGGCGACGGCGTCAAGGACGCCCTGCAGGCCCTAGTGCCCACCGACCTGTTCCGCATCGGTCCCGCCGAAGCCTGCTATTCGGTGCTGCTAAACGAGGCCGGCGGCATCTTGGACGACCTGATCGTCTACGACCGGGGTCGGCGGCCCTGGCTGGAGGCCCCTGGGGATGCCACCAGTGCCGACACCGATGAGCTGGTGCTGGTCATCAACGCCGCCTGCGCCGAAGCAGACACCGCCTGGATTCGCAGCCAACTCAAACCCCAGGGCTTCCGCATCAGCGACCGCAAGGGGGATGGGGTGCTGCTAGCCCTCCAGGGCCCCGAGGCCGCCGCACGTTTGGAGGCCCTCTGCGGCGAATCGCTCGCGGGCCTGCCCCGCTTCGGCCACCGGGACCTGGAGATCGATGGCCAAACGGTTTTCACAGGCCGCACCGGTTACACCGGCGAAGACGGCTTCGAACTGCTGCTGCCCCGGGAGGCGGGCCTGGCCCTCTGGCAGCACCTGCTGGCGGCTGGCGTCACCCCCTGCGGCCTCGGCGCCCGGGACACCCTGCGCCTGGAGGCCGCCATGCACCTCTACGGCAACGATATGGATGCCACTACCACCCCCCTGGAGGCCAGCCTGGGCTGGTTGGTGCACCTGGAGATGCCGGCCGACTTCATCGGTCGCGGGGCCCTGGAGGCCCAGACCGCCGCCGGCGTCCCGAAACGGCTGGTGGGCCTCAAGCTGCAGGGGCGCGCCATCGCCCGCCATGGCTATCCGGTATTGCTGAACGGGGAGCCGGTGGGGGAGATCACCAGCGGCACCTGGTCCCCCACCCTGGGGGAGGCCATTGCCCTGGCCTACGTGCCCGCCGCCGCGGCCAAGCTGGGCAGCGAGCTGGCGGTGGAAATTCGCGGCAAGGCGGAGCCGGCGGTGGTGGTGAAGCGCCCCTTTTACCGCCGTCCCTGAGCCGCCGTCCCTGAGCCGCCGAAGTAGCATTGCAGTCACTAAAAGCACTCCGGCGCGGGCGGTTAACGGCTATGGAGGGTTCAGGAGACGGGGTAGCAGGGCTTGATTCGATCCGGATTTCGGGCATTCGCCACTACGGCTACACCGGTTTTTTTGCCGAAGAACAGGTCCTGGGCCAATGGTTTGAGGTGAATCTCACCCTCTGGCTGGACCTGGCCACCACCGGCGCCAACGACCAGCTGGACAACACCCTCAATTACGCCGAAGTGGTGGTGGCGGTGACGGCCGTCATGGATGCCGCCCGCTTCAAGACCCTGGAGCGGCTCAACACCGCCATCCTGGAGCGGGTGCTGGCCTTTGCCCAGGTCCGCCGCGCCCACTCCGAGCTGGTCAAGCTGTCACCGCCGATTCCTGGTTTCGGCGGCCAGATCACCATCGCCATGACCCGATGCAAGGGCAGCGGTGACTGACACTGGCGGGCCGAACGCTGGCGAGCCCGGGGCCCGGGTCCAGCTGGTCGTCACCGATCTCGACCACACCCTGATCGAGACCCCCTCCCAGATTCCGGAGGCCGGCGAGGTCCTGCGCCGATTGGGCCAGAGGGGATTGGCCACCGTGCTGGCCTCCAGCAAGACCTTCGCCGAAATGGAGGATTTGCAGAGGCAGGCCGGCCTGCCCCCCCAGCCCTTCATTTTTGAAAACGGCGGCGGCCTCGGCTGGCCCCTGGGCCAGGGGCCCTTGGCCCAGGGGCCAGCCGAGGGCGCTGCGGTGCCGCTGCAAGTTCAAGGGGCCTATGGCGCCATCGCGGCCCACGGGGACCTGACCTGGCTGGAGGGCATCCTCACGGAGCTGAGGAACTCGGGGGGATTCCGCTTCCGCCGCTTCGACGAGCTGTCCCTGGACTTCATCAGGACCCTCACCGGCCTCGATCCCCGGCTGGCCCGCCTGGCGATGCGGCGCCTGACCTCCCTCCCCCTGCTCTGGGACGACGGCAACGAAAAGCTGGCCGGCCTGCAGCAGGCCCTGGAGCCCCATGGGCTACGGGCGGTGTCGGGGGGCCGTTTCGTCCATGTCGGCCCCCCCTGCGATAAGGCGACGGCCCTGGCCGAGGTGCGGCGCTGGTTGGCGGGGCCTGTCGCCCACGGGGGGATGCTCGCCTGCGGCGACAGTGACAACGACCGGGGCCTGCTGGAAGCCGCCGACATCGCCCTGGTCTTTAGCTCCGGGCAGCGGCCG